>NZ_BMAQ01000010.1 GCF_015472005.1 Insulibacter thermoxylanivorax
CTCTCCTGGTTCACCCGGCTCGCCCGGTTGACCCGGATCTGGACTGCCGGGACCGTCCGGCGCCTCGCCGATCAGCAGCCATACTTCATGCGTACCCGGCTCCTGACCTTGTGTCCACCATCTTGCTTCCCAGATGTAACCATTGTGGACGACGCGCTCACCCGGATTGTAAGGTCTGATCGCAAACCAGTCACGAATCTCACCGAAGCGGTTTGGATCCCCAGGGAAGCCTGGTTCAGGTTTCGAAGGATACGCAGGATTGATAGTGAGATTGACGTCCATCACTTGATAGAATGCGTTCGGCGTATCGAAGATATCCCATACTCCGACGATGACATGATAGCCCTCGCGATCGTTCGGAATGAAGCAATCGTGGTACACATCCATCGGCGGAAGGGCACTGTTGTCCTCGTATCTGCAGAACAATTCAAGATCTGAACGCTTCAAGGGCTCGTTCGGATCCCAGCCCTCTCTCGTAATATAGTAATCCCAGTAGTCCGTGCTGTGGTTAGCGACCATTCGCCAATGGAAGGTATAAGGTCCGCCTGTCATCTCGACCTTATGCCAGCGATCAAAGGACTGCTCGTCCAATTCTAGGAAAACGGAACCGCTTGCAATCTGACCATCGGGTACACCGCCGTTAGGGAAATTCCCGGGGCCTTCGATGCTCCACGGCTCATACATCACTCGCCCGCAATCCGTATTGATCCCCCTGTAGCAGAGATCGGAGCGGCTGTCCATAATCCAGCCATGCGCGCTCGCGCGATCTGCCGTCAGGATGGAACAGATGATGATCAATAACAACGTACCTGCAATGAATAATAACGCCTTGGGTATAGAAAGCTTTCTAGTTTCTAAAACTTGATCCGCCGTCATCGTATTTCCTCCTCTTCAATCTTTGCTTTCTCAGATCATTCCTGCCCTTACCGATCCGCTTCCCTTCAACTGCCGAAAGCCATTCCCCCTTTCCTAAAGCTGGGTACAGGCAGGGTTGATTATCTAATCATTAATACGAATGTGTATCTTAGAATTAGGGGGTCATCACAAATAATTTTTTTCAGCATTTATAGGTTGCTATGCAACTCATATCCCTTACCCTCTCGACCGCAGAATACAAAAAAAAGCACTCCCCGCCTTTAACCTGCGAGAAGTGCTTTGGTTCGATGTCATGCAGCCGTCCACGTTCGATGCGGCTCACCCCTCCGCGCGTTTGCGCCCATAGAATCTCCTGTGCAGTTCACGGATCTCTTCCGTAAATTCCGGTACAGGACCGATGATTTCTGTCTCGGTGATCACTTCTTGGATCAGCAATGTCCGCACCCGCGGCGGCTTGACTCCGAACTCCTGCAGCCATTCCGCCAATTGGCTGGAGGAAGCAGCATAGACGATCCTGCCAAGTTTAACCCAGCCGTGAGCTGCAGCACACATCGGACAATGTTCACCGGATGTATAAACGGTCGTTTGTGCACGTTCCTCCGGACTCAGGTGATTGGCTGCCCATCGCGCCAGTTCGAATTCCGGATGCCGCGTATGATCCCCGCTGGCCACGCGATTATGATCCTCCATCAGGACCTCTCCGCCGGCCGATACCAATACCGAACCAAAAAGGTTCATGTTGACTTATCTAAGGGACCCGGCGGAGATCGAGCATTCCGATTACATCAAATATACGTTTTATGAACTTGACGCGAATCATCAACCGCGTTCTGTTGGATCTGTTAGGGGAACAAGCAATTGGAATCTTAACTTGCCGGACTATACCAAACAGTTAGGTTATGGTACGAGTAAATTATTCGAGAAAGAGAAGAAGATGACTCCAGAAGATTTTGCCGGTTCTTACTTGGAAATCGAATGGACGAATCATCGCGGTGAACTTAATAAAGATATTATTCATCTTGAGATATATGAAGTGATTCAGAACCCCAATACAAAGCATTAAGCTGACCCTTGCGGATCAGCCGGCCTCCATAACACAAGAAGCCGACCCAAAGGTCGACTTCTTCTATGGAGCCAAGGGGGATCGAACCCCTGACCTCATCACTGCCAGCGATGCGCTCTCCCAGCTGAGCTATGGCCCCACGGTATGGAATTCTGAATCAAACATTATTGATTATATATCATCTCGCCAAACTTATCAAGCGTTTAACGGCCTATAATATGTGGCAAACCAATGACATTGGATATGCAATTCTCAATGAATATCAGTAGTCAATCTTGACTATTCAATAATGATTATAATAAACTAAGAACCGACATATGAGAAAGGTCACATGATCCCAAACGAAATTATGCCGAACTACAAATAGAAAGGGGAATAACTTGGAACGCGAATTATTGGTCCTGGGGCTGCTCATGTCACAAAGCCAGCATGGCTATCAGATCAACGAGTTCATTGACCGCAATCTAGGTCGGGTCTCCAATATGAAAAAAGCAACAGCTTATGCCATCTTGAAGCGTTTGGAGAAAGAAGGCAAAGTGGTCTCCACTGTCAGCCAAGAGGGCAACAGGCCGAAGAAGCAAGTCTATACGATTACTGAACAAGGCAGAGAAGCCTTTCGAACCTTGCTGCGACGTATACTTACGAGCCCTGAAATGACGGTTCCTGAAGGCAATATTGGGATCATGTTCCTGGATTATTTGTCTTTAGCTGACGTTGTGGAGTGTCTGAATCAAAGGCTGCACAAGATCGAAGAGAAGTTAAAGGTCTACGCCAACATACCGAAACATAGTAATCAGCATGGATTAGGCGTGGACTTGGCCATTGACCATCGCATAACGCTGATGACCGCAGATCGAGATTGGCTTCTTAGAACCATCGATATACTGCGTCAGAAGATGACGAACGCATGATGCTGCGCATCGCTTTTTCAATCATTTTTCTCGCTAACACTGATAACAAAAATACAGGAGGTAAAGTCGATGTATAATTGGATGTTTTTTATTCACTTGGCCAGCTTGGCGACTTGGTTTGGAGTCACGTTGATGGGGATGATCATGCTGCTTTCCGTAAAGAGCAAACTCGCTGAGAATCATGCGAGCCTTTCTTCAGTAACTTTGTCCGTGCTGAGAAATATCAATCGCATTACACATCCAGCAGCTTTTTTGGTGCTGGCAAGCGGTCTTTACATGATCATGCAGTGGAACCGTGACGGCATGCCGTTCTGGCTGGCATTTATGGAACAAGCCGGCGGGCTGGTTATCATTCTATTCATGATTCTGTTGTCGATATTTGGAGCTAGAATGAAGAAGAGTTTGGCGGGAAGCAACGGCGCTGCAGCTGCAAAGAGCATCAGCATCTATGCGTGGGTGGCGGCAATCTTCTTGCTGGCGATTCTGGTTGTCACTCTGGTCGTAAGTCTAAAGCTGTAATGTTACATGTTACAACCACAACTCCTTACCGGGTTTGTGGTTGTTTGATTCCATATAAAGAACAGCAGCTCTCGATGCAAAGTCACTGGACTTGAATGGTGAGCCAGCTTTTTTATACGAATTTTAGGATAAAACCCTATAACGTATGCGCCAAAATTAGCGTTTTGTACGATTTTTAGCACAAAGTTCAACAGTTTACTGTCCATCGGGCTGCTTTTATACGAAATTTCGGATAAAACTTCCAATTGGGCAACTTCAACGTTGACTTTTATCCGATTTTTAGGTCATAAATCCCCAGAGTCCACAGAACACCCTTCAGAAACCTTCCGATCACTGGACAGAATCCTCGACTATTCCCATAATGGGAATGGGAGGAGAGTCAAGATGTCGATATTAAAAAATGATTGGGCTGATATCCTAAATGAAGAATTCGAAAAACCTTACTACCAGCAATTAAGAAAATTCCTCATTCACGAGTACCGGACACAAACGGTCTATCCTAATATGTATGATATCTTCAATGCCCTGCATTATACGCCGTACTCCAAAGTGAAAGCTGTGATCCTCGGACAAGATCCGTATCACGGTCCAGGACAAGCCCATGGGCTCAGTTTCTCCGTTCAGCCGGGAGTCGCACCGCCTCCTTCCCTGCAGAATATCTTCAAAGAATTGCATGATGACTTGGGCTGTACGATACCGAATCATGGATGCCTCGTTCATTGGGCGGAACAAGGGGTGCTGCTGCTGAACACCGTATTAACCGTCCGCGCCCACTCGCCCAATTCCCATCGTGACCGAGGCTGGGAGCAATTCACCGACCGGATCATTCAGGCGCTTAACGATAAGGAGCATCCCGTGGTGTTCTTCCTGTGGGGAAGCCATGCGCAGAAGAAAGCTGCGCTCATCACCAACCCGCATCATCTGCTGATTCGTTCACCGCATCCAAGTCCGCTGTCCGCTTACAGAGGATTCTTCGGCAGCCGGCCGTTCTCCAAAGCGAATCAATTCCTAAGATCCGTCGGTCTTGAAGAGATCGATTGGCAGCTGCCGCTGGATCCCCCCGCTGCTGTTCAGCAACCGGGAAGAAGGTCTGGAACCTGAAAAGCGATATTGAAAAAGGCACCCTGTTGCTTACGGAACAGAGGTGCCTTATTTCATGCTTTTGCCCGGTTATCCGCAGGTTAACGGAACAAGGATCACTTATTGCTTCAAAACAAGCGCCATTCCCATCATTCAGTCGAACATAACGAATCTCAGTTCCCTTAGGAACGAGAAAAGGCTGTTTTCGGCTAAATAGCGGATTGGTGTTCCGTTAAGGTCGATAAGTTCGTAATAATCAACCTGAAAACGGGGCATGCTGATGTTAATGTGATGGTAACGATTATTCCTCTTGGGCTTCGTCTTCATCCTTCGTTTCATCATAACCGCTTCGAGACAGCAAAGCTTTGAGTTCTTTCATGAACATATTAATGTCCTTGAATTGCCGGTACACGGAAGCAAATCGAACATAAGCCACTTCATCCACCGGATACAACTGTTCCATCACGAGTTCTCCGATCATCCGGCTGTCGATCTCCGTGTTCGCAGTATTCCGCAGCTGTTGTTCTACCTCCGAAACGATGCGTTCCAACCGTTCCACGGATACGGGACGCTTCTCACATGCTCTCAGCAAACCGCGTAAGATTTTGTCCCGATTGAACTCCTCGCGGCTGCCATCCTTCTTAATCACGACCAAAGGCGTCTCCTCAACCATCTCAAACGTCGTAAAGCGCTTCGCACAGAGCTCGCATTCACGCCGTCTGCGAATCGAACGGTTATCATTCGCCGGGCGCGAATCCAGCACTTTCGTTCCGAAATGATCGCAAAATGGGCATCTCATAACCTCACCACCATCCATACATTACCTGAATACGGGGCCATACACCGCTGCATAATAGGATTACACTCAACAAGGAGGTGAACATTCAATGGCTCAAGGACAATCTCGCAGCAGCAACGTACTTGTCGTACCACAAGCTACTGCAGCACTGGACCAATTAAAATATGAAGTTGCTCAAGAGTTGGGTATTCAAATTCCTCAAGACGGTTATATGGGTCACATGGCGACTCGCGACACAGGTGCAATCGGAGGCCACATCACGCGTCGTCTTGTTCAAATCGCAGAGCAACAATTAGCTGGACAATTTAAATAATCATGAATCATAAAGGGTCCAGACAGCTTAGCTGTCTGGGCTCTGCTGATGTATAGAAGATGTACAGGTTTTGCTGCGGATCTTGCTGAACTTGCTGGCATACAGACCATAACATTACAGACCTGTGCTTGCCGGCAGCCGAACGCCGCAACAATCACTGCATTTTCCATCATTGTTCCCTGGATTCATCAGACTCATAACCTATAAGATCATTATACAGGTTGGAATATTTTTTGTAATAATAATTGACTCTCTGTACATAATTCCGCGTCTCTTGATAGGGGATTCGGTCACTGGTGGTCAGCCTGCCGTCCCAGATCCCCGACTGCAGCCAGTTCTGCACAGCCCCTTGTCCAGCATTGTAGGATGCGGCGATGGTCGCCAAGCGATCGCGATCCTCATCCATGCCCATGCGTTCAAAATAAGGAGCAAAGAAATCCTCAAGATAACGTATGTACCACGTTCCCATGCGAATATTCAGAGTTGGAACCGTTAACAAATCCGGAGAAGATTCAGAAAACTCCGATCCCTGCTCGGCGATCCAGCGGGCCGTTTCCGGCATGATCTGCATCATTCCGGTAGCGCCTTTGTGAGAAACCCTGTCGGAACGAAAATTGCTTTCCACCCGTATGATCGCAGCGATCCAATATGGATTCACATCATATTGTTTGGAACTGCTGATGATCTCCTCCTGATAATGCAGGGGATAGATCAGCCGGCCGATCCTGTCAGCATTCAGGAATCCAATGATCAATACTAGAATAATGACGAACGCATAGTAACGTTTCTTGCGAATGTTTCTCATCGCAAACCCTTTCTCTTCATAAATTGATCCAGCTGTTCTGCCGTCGCCTCCAAGTCTTGGCTGTTATCGATGACGATGTCCGCAAGCCGCCGCTTGTCCTCTATAGGCATCTGAGCGCGGATCCTGGCCATCGCTTCTTTCTCCGTCAGACCATCCCGCTTCATCAGACGTTCCAGCTGAAGGCTCATCGGTACGTAGACAACCATCACTTCTGGGAACATATGCTGCAGGTTTGATTCATATAACAGCGGAATATCCGCAACGATCAGCCGTTCAGGATGCCGGCTCTCGAATTCCGAGATTCTTCTCTGCATCTCAGCTCGAATCGGCGGATGCATGATTTTATTCAATCTTAACCTCTTATGTTCATCTGCGAAGATCATCGCACCGAGAAGTTTGCGGTCCAATGTGCCGTCTTCACGGATCAGATCCGCTCCGAATTCCTCGGCGATGGTCTGAAGTACAGGGCTTCCCGGCATCACAATTTCCCGGGAAATTCGATCGGCATCGACAATGATCGCCCCTCGTTCCTCCAACATGCGGCTTACGGTGCTCTTCCCGCTGGCTATACCGCCTGTAAGACCTATAATCATCGCTCCTACACCTCATTGCAACAATTTCGACAATCCCAATACGATTAGTATAATGCCTGGAAGAAAGGTCAGCCTGCCCAGCCACGCGATGTGCGACGCCAGATTCCCCGTGTCGATGCCCAGGCGCAGGAACACGGAACTAAACACGGCGATAACGGATGCGGTCAGCCAGGGGGATAATCCGATAAATACCGCACCAATCCCTGCTCCGAAGGCGTCCAGAGAAAGAGCCGTGCCAAGCAGCGCCGCTTCACCGGGTGAGATCGTACCGGACCGATCCCTGTCCGCACTGGAAGGCGTGCGCAGGATCTCGATGACGATGCCCAGCCTTCTCAACTCAAGATGCAGTACTTTACGCGGTTCCAGTGATTCGGGCAGGGAGAGCTCCGCAGACTCTGTACTGCACTCGGGCAGTTCACCATCCTCAAATGCCAAATTATCATCTCGGTCATTGCCTTGGCACCGCCGCTGTCGCCAGATCTGGACGAATGCCCACAGCCCGATGCAGATCAGGATCATACCGCCGATCCAACCCGCATACCTCTCCGGGATATAAGGGATTAAGAGTCCGCCAAGCAGCATCGACAGCAGGATCATTAGACCGGAACAACAGCCGATGATCAGGATCGATGCGCCCGGTATCTTGATCTGACGCATCCCGTAATTCAATCCGACGCCAAAACTATCCAAACTCACGGCACATGCCAACAGGATAATCGATACATAGGGCAGCATGGTCTTCCCTCCCGATGTCTAGATATTCAACATCATATGAGGGAAGAGCGCATGGGTGCGCATCTTAGGATGTGCTTTTGTGACTTTAAAGGTCCGCAGGCGTCTAAATCAAGGGCGCCTTAAGTCTTTAATGCTTATCTGGCGAGCCGCTTCTTCCTGCGCTGGCAATTCGGGCAGTAGTGCGTTCCGCGGCCGGCAACGGTTATCTTGCGAATCCGCTTGCCGCAGCGCATGCAGGGTTCATCTTCGCGTCCGTAGGCAGCCAGTTGCTGCTGGAACATCCCCATCTCACCTTGGCCGTTGACATAGGATTTGATCGAGCTGCCGCCCTGCTTCACCGCTTCCTGCAACACATGGATAATCGCTTCGTGCAGCCGTTTCCACTCAGGCCGGGTAAGACTATCCGCTGTGCGCTCAGGATGGATGCGGGCCGCGAACAACGCTTCATCCGCATAGATATTGCCGATGCCGACGACATAGAGCTGGCTAAGCAGCAGGGATTTGATCTTCCCTTTGCGATGAGCAAGTACGGCGCGGAAGCGCTCCAAGGTAAAGTCCTCATCAAGGGGCTCCAAGCCCAGCTTGTTCAGCGGGGGATTCACCCATTCCTCCCCCGGCAGGAACAGATGCATTGTGCCGAACTGGCGCACATCTTTGTAACGAAGCTCCGTCCCATCAGTGAAGTGGAAGATCACATGAGTGTGCTTCTCGACGGGATCATCGGAGCGAAACACCCCATAGCGGCCCTCCATGCGGAGATGGGAGACGAGCACCAGCCCGTCCAGGAGAAGACGGAGAAATTTGCCGCGCCGGGCAACCCCCTCGAAGGTGTGCCCTTCCAGCATCGCTGCGAAGACTTCGGGGTCTGCCGGACGCTGAATGATCCGCGGCAGATGAACTGACACACGCTCGATCTTCTTGCCTATGATCAGCTCATTCAACGTTCGCTTGACCGTCTCCACCTCCGGCAATTCCGGCATTGCATCCACCTCCTTCTTCAAACGACCAACATTATGATTTCACGTTCAGCGGCCAACTTTTTAGCATCAACTTCCGCATCAATTCTATTATCACTTTCTTCTTCAACATCTGCATTACGTCATGTAAACCGCATCCCCCGAGCACTTTCTCAAGAGGCTTCCGGCGAATCGCTTCCAACGAATCAATTCAAGGGATCATTTGCTTCAGATCATTTCGCTTCGTACCAGTCCGTTCCCCAGCTTACTTCCGCTTTCAGCGGCACATCGAGTGCAATGGCATTTTCCATCACTTCCGGGACAAGCTGTTTCATCACCTCGAGCTCCTCCGGCGGTACTTCGAAGACCAATTCGTCATGCACTTGCAGCAGCATGCGGCTTCGCAGGCCCTCATCGGTCATCCGTTCGGCTAATTTCACCATCGCCAGCTTGATGATATCCGCTGCTGTTCCTTGGATCGGTGTATTCATCGCCGTGCGTTCCGCAAAGGAGCGGCGATTGTAGTTCGAAGCATTGATCTCCGGCAGGTAGCGTCTCCGGTTGAGCAGCGTGGAAACATACCCGTCTTGTTTCGCCGACTTCACGATCTCATCCATGTACCGTCGTACGCCTTGGAAGACATTGAAGTAGGCTTCGATGAAGGCAGCGGCTTCCTTGCGCGGGATATGCAAGTTCTGCGACAAGCCATAATCGCTGATTCCGTATACGATGCCGAAGTTAACCGCCTTCGCCTGCCGGCGCATATTGGCATCCACTTCATCGGCGGCCACGCCGAAGACATCCATCGCCGTCTTCGTATGGATATCCATATTTTGACGGAAAGCTTCCATCAGCCTCTCGTCCTGCGAGATATGGGCTAGCACGCGCAGTTCGATCTGCGAATAGTCCGCCGCCAGGATATACCATCCTTCCTCTGAAGGCACGAAAGCCCGCCGGATCAGCCGTCCCTCCTCAAGGCGAATCGGGATATTCTGAAGGTTCGGATACTGGCTGCTGAGTCTTCCAGTGGCAGCGATGGTCTGGCGATAATACGTATGGATCTTGCCCGTCTCCGGACGAATCTCCTTCAACAGCCCTTCCACATAAGTCGATTGGAGCTTCGTCAGCTGGCGGTATTCCACGACCTTCGCGGCGATCTCATGGTATGGGGCGAGCCGTTCCAGCACCTCAACGTCCGTCGAATATCCCGTCTTGGTCTTCTTGATCACAGGCAGATTGAGCTTCTCGAACAAGATCTCCCCGAGCTGCTTCGGAGAGCCGATATTAAATTCCGTTCCCGCAAGATCATAGATCTCCTGTTCGATCTCCCTGATCCGCTCCTTCAGTTCCTCCCCGAAGCGTTCCAACTCCTCGCTTTTGACCTTGATGCCCGTCAGCTCCATCTCTGCGAGCACCCGCGACAGCTTCAGCTCCAAGTCATAATACAGCTCGTTCATGCCGGTCTTCTCCAGTTCATCATGCATCGGCTGCCGAAGCTGGGAGATCGCATATGCCTTGCGGCCCAGATATGAGCTGTAGACCTCCAGCTCCGGAATCCGGAACTTGGCGCCCTTGCCGAAGATCTCCTCGTCTTCAGGCAGCGTTGGCAGGCCGAAGCGCCGCATCAGATCCCCCAGGCTCTGATTCGACTGGGAAGGATCAAGGACATAGGCCGCGAGGTGTACATCGAAAGCTGTACCGCGCAGCTTGATGCCCTGCCAAGCCAGAGCCAGATGAACGCGGTGGGCATCATAGATCGTCTTCGCTGTCCCTTCATCTTCCAACCACTCTCTCAGAGGCCGTCCTTCCTCGCTCATCAGTGTCTCGAAGCCGACATACATCGCGCTGGCTTCGAAGGCAAAGGCGATGCCGAGCACTTCCCCGTGATGAGGGTTGTCGCCGAGGACTTCGACATGAACGGCACGAACCTCATCCAGCTTGCCCAGCAAGGCGCTAAGATCCTGTTCCTGCACAATCTGAACGGGAATCTCCAGCGTTTGCTCCGAAACTTGCGCGGATGCGGAGAGATTCAGCCGTTCTAACAGGGATTTAAACTCCAGTCGTTTGAACAGCGCGGCAGTTCTCTCCTCGTCGATGCCCTCGAACTTGAGATCATCCCAGGTAAGGGAGAGCGGCACCTCCCGATAGATCGTGGCCAGCTCCTTGCTAAGCCGTGCATCCTCCGCATGGGCAACAAGCCGTTCGCCCATCTTCCCCTTGATGCTTGGAGCATGTTCGAGGACGTTCTCGACGGAACCGTATTCATGCAGCAGCTTCAGCGCCGTCTTCTCGCCGATGCCCGGCACCCCCGGGATATTGTCCGAAGCATCGCCCATCAATCCCTTCATATCGATGATCTGCAGCGGCTTAAGCCCGTACTTCTCCTGAATCTGTTCAGGACCGTAAACCTCCATCTCACTGATTCCCCTGCGAATCGTCAGCGCGATCTTCACATGCTCCGATGCAAGCTGCAGCATATCCTTGTCGCCTGTGACAACCAAGGTCTCCATCTTCTCTTCATCCGCCATCCGTGTCAGCGTGCCGATGATATCGTCCGCCTCATATCCTTCAAGCTCGAACTGCTGAATATTGAAAGCCGCTACCAATTCCTTAATCAGCGGCCATTGTTCCGACAGTTCCGGCGGCGTCTTCGCCCGCCCGGCCTTGTATTCCTTATAATCGGCATGACGGAAGGTCACTTTCCCCGCATCGAAGGCGAATAGGAAATGCGTCGGCTTCTCTTCCTCCAACAGTTTGAGAAGCATCGTTGTCACGCCGTAAACGGCATTCGTATGAAGTCCTTCAGCATTGCTTAGCAGCGGCAACGCATAGAACGCCCGGTTTGCGATGCTGTTGCCGTCCACGATGATCAACTTGGACATCTTAACACCCCGTCCTATTCTTTACTAACTAGTCCCATCATAGCATAGCCGAAGCGCGGAAAAAACTTCACCGCCGAAGAAACTTTTAGCCCTTGCTTCTCCGCTCATCAAAACGCCGCCTAAAACTTGCCTAAGCTGCGCTTCGGTCAATCCCGATAACCATCCGCCCGCTGCAAGCATAGCCTATAACATATGAAGATATCTCGACACGCGGAATGTCATCCGAACGGGAGTTGATCGATGATGTACGCAGCTCTGCACCATAACAAAAAGGTCATCTTCTTCGATCTGCACGGTACGTTGATCACGAAGAAAATGACCCCCGACCAAGCGCTGCGAGCGGCCCTGCTGGACTATACCGATCGCTGGATATCAGAGGAGAAAGCCTCACTTATCAACAAAGCTTGCCGTATCTACCGCCACGCCCTCCGCCAATACAAACGCAAAGGAAAACCCGGACTCACCGAGCAGATGCGGATCGTCTGTCTGAAGCGGGCGCTGGCTAATCTGCCGATCGCCAAGGATGAGCTCACCCTGGCCCGGATCGATCAGAAAATCACCTGCCTGGCAAGCAGCCAAGAAGAGCACAGCAAACGGGTGGCCGCCGTGCTTCGTTCCCTGAGGCAGCGCTATCAGCTGGCCCTGATCACCAATGGGCAAGAGCCCCTGGTGCGCGCCCGCTTGAGGCGGAATCATCTGGCATCCGCTTTCTCTCCTGCTGCCGTCTTCGTCTCCTCCAGTCTGGGCAAGGGCAAAAGCAAACCCCATCCCGGCATCTACCGCCACGCCTTGGCCCGGATGCAAGTTCAGCCGGAACAAGCCCTGATGGTAGGAGATTCCTGGCGGCAGGATATCGAAGGAGCAACATCCTGCGGCATCGATGCCGTCTGGCTGAATCCATGGAATCGCCCCATCCCGCGGCCGATCACGGAAGCCCGGCTCTTGATGATCCGCGAGATCGATGAGCTGCTGGAGATTCTGTAAGCCTAGCTGTTATGTAACCAAAAGAACGGTCGAAAGCGAGCATCCATGCCCCCTCTCGGCCGTTCACATGTTTGATATCAATGAGATCAACAATCATGATGACCTGCAGCGTGATCCGAAGCTCAGCTGATTACACGCTGGGCTGCTCCGGCGGCTGCTCAGCCGTACTCCTTGCCCTTCCAAACGGCCACCAGTTCGCCTCGCCGAACAACTTCACCATCATCGGGATGAAGAGCGGCAGGAATACTAGAGCATATAAGAAGAGGCCTGTCAATACGATCGTTGCAATCTGCAGCAGGGACAGCACGCCGGATGGCAGCATCGCTGCAAAGGTGCCGCCCAAGATGATGACTGCTGAGAAGATGACGGATCCCATCTTCTTCATCGCTTCCAGAATCGCCTCCTGCACATCGAGATGGCGATATTCATTGAAGCGGCCCATGAGGAAGATGCTGTAATCGATGCCCAGAGCCACCAACATGACGAAGGCGAAGAACGGCACCGCCCAAGTGATGCCGGCGTATCCCGCCAGATCGACGAAGATCCATTCCGCCACCGCCATGGATGTATAGTAGGTGAGCAGCAGCGATGCCATCAAGTAGATGGGCATCACGAGCGATCGGAGCAGGATCATGAGCACGAGGAAGATGCCGATCAACATGATCACAGCCGTTCTGTTGAAGTCTTCCTGTGATACTTCGCTGAGATCATGATACATGCTCGTAACTCCGCCCACAGCATACGCTGCATCCTCCAGCGGTGTCCCTTTGACCGCACGTTCAATGGCAGCGTTCAGCGGTTCGATCAGTTCCAAGGTCTCCTGCTCATAAGGATGGCCTTCGAAGATCACTTCGAACTTCACGGTTCTGCGATCTTCCGACATATAAGTGTCGAAGACCTGTGCGAATTCTTCCAGCTCGAAGACTTCTTCCGGCATGTACCAGCCTCCAAGATCCGCCGAACTGTTCGTCGACAGCACTTCCAGGTACGCAACAGCATCCGTCAGCCCTTCACCGATCTGTGTCAAGCCGTCTACACTTTGCTGGATGCCACCCGTCAGCAATTCCAGCTGATCCGTAAGCCCTGTGACCCCTTCATACAACTGCCGCTGTCCGTCGACGACTTGCTGCAGGCCATGAACCGCACCCGGCATCTGCTGGGCAATGTGATCCTGCCCGTCAGCAGCCTGCTGCAACCCTTGCTCAAGCTGATTCAAGCCATCCAGTAAGGCATCGAAGGTCGCAATTATTTCACCGAAGCCAGCATTCGCCTGTCCGAATCCGCCGCCGGCTTCGCTTAAACCTGCCGTCACGACGGCCAGCTGCCCGTTGAGCTGCTTCACACCCGTCAGCAATTCCTCTGCTGCATCCTGCATTTGCTCCGCAAGTCCAAGTGCCATCAGGAACGTTTCATCCTCGCTGAGAATCGGATGATTCATCGACACGCTGCCTAGCGCCTGCTCCAGACCGCTGAGGCCTTGGCTGAGGCTGTCCAGGCCATTCTCGAGCTGGCCGTAATGTTCCGCCAGCTGGTTCAAGCCTTCGCTCAGCTCATGATAACCTGCGGCAAGCTGCTCATAGGAAGATCTAAGCCGTTCTGCATTGCGCTTCAGTTCCTGTACTCCGCTGTGCAGCTCAGCTGCTCCGCCTGCTCCCTGGCGCATGCCGTAAGCGATCTCGCCAAGGCCGTTGGAGAGCTGGTTCAGGCCGGCCGCCACCTCCTGCGTCCCGTCAACCAAAGCCCCCACAGCCTGCACCGCGTCCACAAGCTGCGGTTCTGAGGCCGTCAACTGCCGACCCGCAAAAGCCAAACCGTCACGGATCTGCATGATCCCATCGGCGCCCTGTATCAATCCTTCCTGCAGCACCGCAGCCTGATCCGTCACCAAGAACTCCGCAATCTCCTCCCCTGTCGGTCTCGTCGCGCTGCGCACGGCGCTTACGCCATCGACATGCAGCAGTTCCCGGCTGATCTTCTCGATCCACGCCATGCCTTGCGGACTGTCCAGCGCTTCATCGTGTTTCAGAACGATGGAGGCGGGCAAGGATTCACCCGGTCCGAACTTCTCGGCGATGATATGAAAGGCTTTGACCGAGTCATACCCATCACCGATCTCATCCAAGGAGTTATAAGATACGTCGCCGTCATACTGCCACAGGAAGGGCACGACGATGACGGCTATGATTCCAAGCGTAATCAAAGGTCTGCGCAGGGAGAAGGAACCCGCAAATCCCCACACTCGGTTATCCTTATGCTGCAGAGCGCGGCTGCTCGGCCAGAACAAGGCCTTGCCCAGTACTGCCATGAAGAACGGCATCAGCGTGAACAGAGCGATCATCATCACCGTCACGCCGACAGCAACGGCAACGGCGGATTGATAGAGGATGAACTTGGATAAACCGATCGCCGCGAAGCCCGCGAGAACTGCCAGCCAAGAGAAAAGCACCGTCCGTCCCGCTGTGCGGTAAGTCGCAGCGATCGCTTCAACCGTGTAACTGTGGGCTGCGAGCTCTTCTCGGAACCGGCTGATCAACAAGATACAGTAGTCTGTGCCGATGCCGAACATCACCGCTACCATGAAGATCTGGGTGAAGGTTGACAGCGGAAAATCCATATATTCCACCAGATAAGCAACAACGGACTGCGCGGTCAGATAACTGATCCCGATGGTCAGAAGCGGAATCCAAGGCGTGACCACGGAACGGAATACGACGATCAAGATGACCAGGATGAAGATGACGGTGATGAGCTCCGTCCGCTTCAATCCTTCCTGTGAAGAGATGATCACATCCTCATCAATCAGCGAGCTGCCCGTGAGATAATGCTCCACTCCAACATCTTGCAGCACTTCGTTCAAGCCATCGCGCTGCTCTGACGTCGATAGATCCGCCGAATCCAGTCCGAGCATCACGAGCACCGTGGTGCCGTCCTCCGAGACCATCTGCTCCTCTAATTCCGGTACACCAAAAGGTGAAACGACATTTGTCAGCCCCAGCTCATCGCTCTGTTCAGATAATCGATCCACCGCTTGTTTAATCTCTCGGATCTCTTCATCATCCAACCCGTCCTCGCTTGTGAACACCAGGACTGCTGCCGTACCATCCCCATCGATCTCTTCCAGCAGCTTTCCGGCCGCAAGCGATGGCGATCCTTCCGGGATGGTCAACTGCCCTCTCTCGCGAACCAGATCTTGCATATCCGGTGCTGTGAAGAACAGTCCCGCCGCAAGGGCAATCCAGAGCGCTAAGATCGCCCAACGGTATTTTACAATCGTTCTCATCTTTCATTCCCTCCTCCCTGAGTGATGATCCGAAGCAATCGTTCGGATGTATCCAGGAACTGTTCGATCTCCGTCTGCGGCAGCTGCCGGATGATGCCTTCTAATCGTTCATGTATGCGGGAAGCGGCCGTCTCATACACCTGTTTCCCCTTCTCTGACAGACGCAGGCTGATCATGCGCCGGTCCCGTTCATCCGGCGTTCTCGTGATGTATTGTTTATCCGCCAGACGTGTCGTGATCGCCGTAGTCGCACTGCGGTTCACACAGAACGTCTCGGACAACTCACTTGCTGTACAGCTTCCATGTTTATGGATGTACCGCAAGGTCAGGAATTGATCCAAGGTTAATTCCTCTTGGATCGAGTCCCGTATGATGTTGTTCAGACGACGATTAACTGTAAATATAGCTGCTTCGAAGCGTTCGATATACTCATGAATCCTGTCACAGCATTCCAACCTAGGCTCCCTCCATCATGCGATTCGTTCAAGCAATTAATTCAACTATTGAATTATTCATATATTGAACTATATGTTGTCATGAACAAAAAGTCAAATGCGTAAACAAAAAAGAACCCCCGGTTCCCTCAACGGCAACCGAGGATTCCTTGCAGCGCGTCATTCTTGCTTAACATCCCATCTCAATCAGCTCTGAGCATCGAACAGCTCTATAAAGCTTGGACAGCCTGCTGGTCAATCATTTAGATCCGGACGATGCCCTTGCACTAGATAGACGACGCTCTCTCCGATATTCGTCGCATGGTCAGCCACCCGTTCCAGATAGCGGCTGACGAAGCAAAGCTGCAGCGCCTGGTTCACGTTTTGATTTTTCTCTGCAATATAAGCAAACAACTCCCGCAGGATCTGGCTGTGCAGATGATCGACTTCGTCGTCCATCTGCGCCATCTTATAGGCCAGCTGAATATCTTCTTCAACGTATGCCTTGATGCTGTCGCTGATCATCTGCTGCACGATCTCCGCCATCCGCGGGATGTCGACCAGCGGTTTGATCAGACCTTCGTTCTCGATTCGCAGCGTGACCTTCGCGATGTCTACGGCAAGATCGGCCATTCGTTCCAGATCATTAGCCATGCGAAAGGCAATGATAATCCGCCGCAGATCCTTCGCCACCGGCTGCTGGGTAGCGATGATCCGTGCGCCAATGTCCTCGATGTTCTCTTCCATCTTGTTGATCTCTATGTCTTCTTCAACGACGGACTTCGCCAACTCGGTGTCCATATTTTTTAACGATTTGACCGAATTCTCGATCGACTTCTCTACCCGCTCACTCATCTTAATCAGCGCTTGTCTAAGTTCGTCGAGATATGCATCGAACTGAGCTCTTCTAGTCACATTCATGTTTAACGCCCTCCTGTTCAGCCGAATCGGCCGCTAATGTAGTCTTCCGTCCGTTGTTCACGCGGATTTGAAAACAACTGGTCCGTTCTGTCCATTTCGATAACTTCACCGTTTAAGAAAAATGCCGTTTGATCCGAGACGCGAGCTGCTTGCTGCATATTGTGCGTGACCATGATAATCGTATATCTTTCCTTGAGCTCTTGTACCAATTCTTCGATCTTCAAGGTCGAGATGGGGTCGAGGGCCGAAGTCGGTTCATCCATGAGCAGGATCTGCGGTTCAACAGCCAGAGCCCGGGCGATACAGAGCCGTTGCTGCTGTCCGCCGGACAAGCCGTATGCGGATTTCTTCAGCGAATCCTTCACTTCATCCCACAGCGCTGCTGCCCTTAGGCTCCGCTCGACGATCTCATCGAGTTCTGATTTTTTCTTAATGCCGTGGATACGCGGTCCGTAAGCGATATTATCATAGATCGACTTCGGGAAGGGGTTCGGCTGCTGGAACACCATGCCGATCTGCTTCCGCAGCAATTCCACGTTGACATCATGATCATAAATATTGGTGCCGCTGATGATTACTTTGCCCTCGATGCGCACGCCTTTGATCATATCATTCATCCGGTTTAAGGTTCTTAACAGGGTCGATTTCCCGCAGCCGGACGGACCGATGAATGCCGTGATCGTTCGTTCCGGCACTTTCATATTTATTCCTTTGAGGGCATGGAAATCCCCATAATATAGGTTAAGATCCTGTATATCTACAATAGTTGACATGCCATCTACCTCCGCGGTGTTTAGGATTAATGTGCTTCTGGATGCGATCAACGTTTCTGATATTTGTTGCGCAGGAGGATCGCGATCGCATTCATCCCGAGCAACACGATAAGCAGGACGATGATCCCCGCTGCTGCTACGTTCTCAAACTTCGGATTCGGCATTCCCGACCAGGAGAAGATCTGAATCGGCAGCGCCGTAAAGGAATCAAGCAACCCTTGCGGGATCGCCCTCGTAAAGGATACTGCCCCGATGGCGATGATCGGCGCCGTCTCACCGATCGCCCGGGACAAGGCCAGGATCGAACCCGTCAAGATCCCCGGCAGCGCCGAGGGCAGGACGACTTTGGTCACCGTTTGCCACTTGTTAGCGCCGAGGGCATAGGAGGCTTGTCTCTGACTCACCGGTACCGCCCGAATGGCTTCCTGAGCCGAGACGATCAGAATCGGCAGGACGAGCAGGGTCAGGGTCAGTGCACCGCTGAGGATGCTGTTGCCAAAATGCATCACCCGTACGAATACCGTCAATCCTAACAGACCATAGACAATCGAAGGAACGCCGGCTAAGTTGGAGATATTCATCTGCACGAATCGGCTGAACCAGTTGTCTTTCGCGTATTCCTCCAGATAGATTGCCGTGGCCACACCGATGATGAAGGTCAGCGGAGCTGTGATCATCATCAGCCACAGCGTACCGATCAGCGCCGGCCAGATCCCGTTCTTCTCAGGAATCCGTGAGGAAGTGCCCGTGATGAAGTCCCAGGTCAGCCATCCCGCACCTTTGATCAAGATATCGATCAGCAGCACCGCCAGGGCGACAACTCCGACTAAGGTAGAAGCCAGGAAGATCCCTTTGAAGATGCGGTTGCGATTTTTCCTCTGCAGTATTCTCCTCGTAAGTTCCGCTTGTTTCATCGGTATTCCTCCCTAAACTTCCGCTTAATGTATCCTGCCAAGATGTTCATGAGCAGCGTCATGATGAACAACAGCAGACCAACGGCATAGATCGTATAATATTCAACGGTTCCATGGGTCGTATCCCCATTAGCGACCATGACGATATACGCCGTGAGCGTCTGCATGCTCTCCAGAGGATTCCACGTCAGGTTGGCCAAACCGCCGGAAGCCATCGCCACGATCATCGTCTCGCCGATGGCTCTGGACAATCCAAGCACGAAAGAAGCAACGATCCCGGACAACGCTGCAGGCACAACCACCTTCAGAGCGACTTCCAACCGCGTCGCCCCCAGGGCATAGGCCGCATCGCGGATCGACCGGGGTACCGCCGACATCGCATCTTCACTTAGGGAGGAGATCATCGGGATGATCATGATGCCTACAACGATGCCTGCGCTCAGCGCATTGAATATATTCAGATCGGGTATGATATGCTTAAGCATAGGTGTGACAAAAGTGAGAGCGAAGAATCCATATACGATCGTCGGAATCCCTGCCAAGACCTCCAAGACCGGTTTGAGTACCGCCCGCACCCGCGCAGGAGCGTATTCACTGAGATAGATGCCGCTGAACAATCCGATCGGAAGGGCGACCACAGAAGCGATTCCCGTGATCATCAGCGTCCCCGCGACGAGCGGCAGCACGCCGAAGGACTGTTGGGAACCGGAGAACAATGGTGTCCACTTCGTACCCGTTATAAAATCAAGGAATGGAACTTGGCGGAAAAATCCAGAGGACTCCGTGATTAAGATGATGACGATGCCGATCGTTGTGAGTACCGAGATACCGGCGAAGATCGCCAAGATCATCGGCATGATTCGATCGCTGGAGAGGATGCTTTTTTTCTTCTTGAGGTCTAATCGTTGTCCCTTCTCAGTCATATCTTTGACTCCCTTTATCTATTGAAGTTGTTAACAAGGCGATAACCGTGACCATCGGAGCGCTAAACGCACCCCGAAGGATCACGGTTTGTTGTTACATGATCAACTGATGAGAACCTCAGCGTACATGTGACAAGTTCTCTTCGATTCGATCTTGGGTAAGGCTGACATAGCCGACGAGTTCCACAAGCTCTTGCCCTTCTTCACTCATGTAGTATTCGATGAAGGCCTTCACTTCCGGACGCTCGAGCGCGGACTTCAGCGGATACATATAGATCTCGCGGGACAGCGGAGCATACGTTCCGTTGTTAATCGTCTCAAGCGTAGGAGCGACATATTCATCGGAGCCTTCTGCTTTGATCGCCACAGCTTTCAGCTTATCTTGGTTCTCGATGTAGTAGGCGAATCCAAAGTATCCAAGCGAATACTTGTCATTGCTTACCCCTTGCACCAGCACGTTGTCATCCTCAGATGGGATATAATCTTCACGGGAAGCGAAGGCTTCGCCAACGATGGCTTCTGTGAAGTATTCGAAGGTGCCGGAAGCCGTGCCGGGACCGTATAGATTGATCTTCTCATTCGGCCAGCTCGGATCTACATCAGACCAGTAGGTAACTTGGCTGCCCGGTTCCCAGATCATCTTCAGCTGCTCAACGGTCATCTCTTCAGCCCAATCATTATCCTTGTGAATGACGACCGTAATTCCGTCAAATGCTACAGGCATCTGAACGACATCGTCGCCGTTCGCTTGGATCGTCTGGACTTCTTCGTCCTTGATCAAGCGCGAAGCATTGGCGATATCCGCTTCACCATTGATGATCGCTTTGATCCCGTTGGAGGAACCCGTCGATGCCACTTGTACATTCACACCGGGATTAGCATTCATGAATTCCTCTGCTACGGCCAGCGCTACCGGATATACGGTGGAGGAACCGTTCAGGATAATCTCTCCGCTTAATTCCTCTGTTTGATTAGATGTTTGATTTTGCTGGCTGCCTGTTTCACCGCCGCTCCCTCCATTAGCAGCATTGTTGCCGTTGTTCGCGCCGCCGCAAGCTGCCAGAGGGAACACAAGAGCTAGCGAAGCAAGCAGTAAGATCCCCTTTTGTATGATTCCTTTTGCCAATTCGACCACTCCTCGAGATATTTTCATTTCCCTTTCTTCAAGGACAATCATACCTCCGCAATGTTTTCGTTATTTAAAGGCTTTGTAAAGCCGGTGTAAAAATTAAAGCCGATCGTTAACTAAGATCAGCTTGAAAGTTAGTATGTTATTTCAAAATCGATGAAAATCAAGAAGAAGTTGAGGAAAAGAAAGTTGAGGAAAAGAAAATTGAGGAAAAGGTGGAGTGGAAATCGAGACAATTGCAGTCATTTGAGATACAACGTGAGGTTTAATTTTCATCAAGCGTTAACTTCAAGCTTACCGCTTCGATCCGCAGCATTAAGAAGCAGGGTATAAGGGAAAGTAAAAGGAGAAGAGGAAGGGGATGAACCGCTATTGTTTGACTACTAACTTGTAACCCACGCCGCGGATCGAATCGATCTTCACGGTTTCTTGGTTCAGTTCAAGCTTCTTGCGAAGCGAGCTCACATGCACGTCCACCGTGCGCTGTCCGCCGATATAGTCATATCCCCATACCTGGTTCATCAACTCATCCCTTGTGATCACCATGCCGGGATGCTGCACAAGATAGAGCAGCACCTCAAATTCCTTCGGACGCATAGGGATCAGTTCATCATTCAAGACCACCTCATACTTGTCCGGATAGATGCGGATATCGCCAAGCTGAATCATGTTCTCCTCCTTGGCGCCGCCGTCTGCATCCCCCTTGACACGCCGTAATACGGCTGACACACGAGCCAGCAGTTCAGCTACGCCGAAGGGTTTGGTTACGTAATCATCCGCGCCCAGCTTCAATCCTTGCACGATCTCCTCTTCCCCATTGCGCGCCGTCAGGATGATTACCGGCGTCTTCACGCCTCGCTTGCGCAGTTTCTCCAGCACTTCAAATCCGCTCATTCCGGGCAGCATCACATCCAGGATGATGAGATCAAAGGTTTGATCCATACAGGCCTGCAATGCTTCCATTCCGTTGTCGATCACTTCCGCCTCATAGCCTTCCTGAGTCAGATTATAAGACAGCAAGCGAGAGAGAGTCGGCTCGTCTTCTACGACGAGAATCTTATGGTGTTGCATGGGGACATGCCTCCTGTATCATGACCATCGTTTGCCTCTATCATAACATTTACGATATCAACAAGTGTTAAGACTGTGTAAAAAATGAACGGTCAGCAATGCACTTGCTTACGGCTGGAGGATGGATGCCTCTAGTCGTTCATAGTATTAGTCGTTCCAAGTATGAAGCACCGGCAGTTCGACGATGAAGGTAGAACCAAGCCCGTGTCTGCTCTCCACACGGATCGAACCCTGATGGAGCTCCACAAGATGCTTCACGATCGACAAGCCCAGCCCCGTCCCTCCAGAACTGCGCGAGCGCGCTTTATCCACACGGTAGAATCGTTCGAAGATGCGCGGCAAGTCTTTCTTCGGGATGCCGATCCCCGTATCGATCACCGATATCATCACCCGATCATATTCCCCCTCAGGATCACCCAAGGTCTGCAGGACCATCTTCACTGAACCGTTCTCCGGCGTGTAATTGATACCGTTCGACAGGAGGTTGATGAATACCTGACGCAGTTTATCTTCATCCCCTTCGATATACACATCCTCCGGGGCTTCCAGCTCCAGCGTGATCTTCTTCCGGTCGGCCTCAGGCCGCATCATCTCGACGACGCTGTTGAGGAAAGAGTCCAGCTGAATCGGTGCGAGATGGAGCGGTTCCCGCTTCGATTCGATCTTGGATAGCTCCAGGATATCGCCGATCAGGCGATTTAATCGTTCGCTCTCATCATAGATGATCTGCAGGAACGAACGCGTCGTCTTCTCATCGCTGACTGAGCCGGACAACAAGGTTTCCGCGAAGCCCTTCACGGCAGCGATCGGTGTCTTAAGCTCATGGGAGACATTCGCTACGAACTCACTGCGCATTCGTTCCAGTTTGCGAATCGCGGTGATATCATGCAGGACGATGATCAGCCCGGAGTTAGACAGGGAATCCATCTTGAGCGGGATGATATGGAGCTCGATCGTCCTTTCCTCTGGATAGTATAAGACGATCTCATCGCGGATATGTTCCCCCCGATAGATGCTCTCCAGCACCAGCTGCTCGAAGGGAAGCGGTTGTTTAAGACGGTCGTAGGCTGTGCCGATCACTTCCTGCGCATCGTAACCAAGGATCCGTTCTGCCGCTTTGTTCATCAGCACGATGCGATCCTCCCTGTCCAGCACGACGATCCCGCTGATCATATTGTCGATCACGCTCTCCAAGCGGTTCTCGTTCTCAGTAAGCTGTTCCATCTGCTCCTGCAGGCTGACTGCCATCGTGTTGATCGCTGATCCCAGGAGCCCAATCTCATCCCTCCTCTTCAATCGAACCCGCGCTCTGTAATTGTGCATGGTGATGCGCTTCGCTACAGCGATGATATGCTCGATCGGGCGGGTGAAGCTGGCTGCGAAGCGATAGCTGACCAAAGCACTAATCGCAAGCAGAATCGTCAATCCGATCAACATATAGCCCCAAAGCGCATAAACCGTCCCGCTGAGCTCCTCCAGACCAAGGGCGATTCTGACATAACCAGCCAATTGATCGCCGTTATAGACTGGAGCGGCCACGTAGATCATGTCCTCGCCCAAAGTATCGCTGAACCGGATCGCGTCGCCGATCATCCGCCCTTCCAAGATGTCCTGGATCTCCGGCCGATCCCCATGATCATCCATCTCAGACGCTTGATGATGGGAATCCGCGATTACCCAGCCGTCGACTCTGATGAAGGTGACCCGCGATGCCGTCAATGCCGCGAATCTCTCCACCTGCTCTTGATAGTATGCTCTTCTGTTTACCGGATCGTAACTTGCGATATCCGGTTCGATCATCGAGACGATCATACGGACCTCATTCATCATATTCCTGCGAATGGCTTCCGTATGCGAGTCTTTGATGACCTTGCCGGCGAACAGTCCAGCCGCCAGCACCGTAACCCCAACCAAGATCATATAGGTCAGAAACAATCTCGTCCGTATGCGAAACATGATCTGCGTGTTCACTCCATTTCTGCTTCAGCCCTATGGACCAACACAGCCTTTCAAACCGCGTTCAGCGGCTTGAAAGGCCTGTGACGACATGGGGATCGAATTCAATCGATTGTATGATTATATGAAGACCGGATCTTTAAATTGACTTAATTTTTGTAAAGAATCCATTTCGACATCGGCGTGCAGGCTGTTACCGTGAGCATCCATCGTCACGATCGCCGCAAATCCGTCCACTTCCAGATGCCACATCGCTTCCGGAACGCCAAAATTCAGAAAATCTACGCCATTCACCCGTTTGATCGTATCCGCATAATATTGCGCGGCACCGCCGATCGCATTCAGATATACAGCACCGTGCTCCTTAAGTGCGGCTAAGGTCTTCGCTCCCATACCGCCTTTGCCAATGACGATGCGGACGCCGAACTTCTTCAGAATATCGGCTTGGTACGGCTCTTCACGGATACTCGTCGTCGGCCCCGCCGCCTTCACGTGCCAATTCCCGTCTTCATCTTTCAGCATGACAGGGCCGCAATGATAGAGCGCTGCGCCATTCAGATCTACCGGGCAATCATGATCGACCAGATACTTATGGACGGCATCGCGTCCGGTATACATCGGACCCTTGATGATCACGACATCGCCGACCTTGAGCTGGCGAATCTGCTCTTCCGTCACCGGCGTATGCAGCACGAATTCGCGCCGTTTCTCCCCGGCGATCGCTGCTGCTTCCATCGGCTGTTTCGTATCGCTCATCTGCACTGAGGAGCCGCGCTCATACAGCCAATCCTGAATCTGTCCGCTCCCAATGTCGATCCGCACGCCCTGTCTGCGGAATGCCCAGCAATTGTAGGCGACGGAGACGAAGAAGCTGGCAGGCAATCGGTTATATGCACCAATCTTGCATCCGAGCAGTGTAACTTGTCCGCCGAATCCCATCGTGCCGATGCCAAGCTTATTTGCATGCTCCATGATATACTCTTCTAACTTCCGCAAGTCTTCATTCGGATTCACATCATCGACGGGCCGGAAAAGCTGCATCTTAGCCAATTCATATCCCGTCGTGCGATCGCCGCCGATCCCGACGCCGATAAATCCTGCACTGCAGCCGTGTCCTTGAGCTTGATAGACGGCGTGCAGGATACACTTGCGGATCCCATCCAGATCCCTCCCTGCTCGGCCAAGCCCTTCAAGCTCCGTCGGCAGGCTGTATTGGATGTTCTTGTTCTCGCAGCCGCCGCCCTTGAGGATCAGCCGGACTTCAATCTCATCCTTCTCCCACTGTTCGAAGTGGATGACGGGTGTGCCTTCTCCCAGATTATCTCCGGTATTCGCACCGGTCAGGGAATCAACGGAGTTCGACCGCAGCTTGCCGTCCTTGGTGGCACGGGCAACAGCGCTGCGGATCGCCTTCTTCATCTCGATCTGATTCGCACCTACGGGACACTTGATGATGAACGTAGGCATGCCCGTATCTTGACAGATCGGCGATACATTCGTCTCGGCCATCTCAATATTGTCTGCGATGGTCGAGAGGGAGAGGGCAGCGCGCGTACCTGCATCTTCCATCTCTTGCGCGCGTTTAAGAGCACGCCGAACATCTGCCGGCAGATTCGTCGACGTTTCCTCGATCAATCGATACATGCTTTCTTCGAAATATCGCATAGTCGATGTGACTCCTTTCGATCGTGGACTCCCTGTACTATAATTATATAATAGGTTGTGCAAGATGATAGCGAACATCCGCCCGCTCCTCACAGCGGACCGGATATCCCGGCTAAGTTAGATCATTCTATAAGGATGTAAGGAAGGGGCTTAATCGCCATTGGACAGTCATTTTTTTGCTTATCTCTACCGTCTTCGCTTTATCAAACGCTGGAGCCTGATGCGCAATACGACTCCGGAGAATGTCGCTGAACACTCTTTCCATGTGGCCGTGCTGACGCATGCACTGTGCACGATTGCCAATGAAGTATTCCAGCGGCAGATCCCAACAGACGAGATCGTATCGATGGCTCTGTTTCACGATGTGACTGAAGTGATCACCGGGGATATCCCCGCTCCGGTTAAACATCATAACAAAGCGATCTTGACGAATTTCCGAGAGATTGAAGACCTTGCCGCGAAACGGCTCGCCTCGATGATCCCTGAACCGCTGAGGAGCGTCTATGAGCCCCTGATCAACGGTGAACGCTTGCAAGATCAGGACCGGGAGATGTACAGCCGCTATGTGAAGGCCGCCGATCTGCTGGATGCTTACATTAAGTGCATGGCTGAACTATCGGCCGGGAACCGTGAATTCACCGTCGCCAAACGGCAGATCGAACGCTCCCTGTCTGCCCTCGAGATGCCGGAAGTAGATTATTTTATTAAGCATTTCGCTGCGAGCTTCGAGAAAACCCTCGATGAGATATCGGATCCCGAGGCTGGCATAGAGCAAGTATAGGAAAATGCCCCGATGATCGAACATCATCCGCTGGATCAGCCATCCGTCAAAGGCAGCCGGTCAGAATCTGTTCAACATCGGGGCTTCTCTTATGTCTGTTTAACCTAGAAGTGATGGATCGAACATGATGATCACGATGAGCAGATAAGAGATCGCGACCAAGATGCTGAACAAGCGGATACGGTTGAGATCGGAAGCATCCGAATCACCGGCCGCGCTGAGGAGCCGTTTCATCGGCCGGCCCATCATCCCGCTGAAAGCACCGATCAAGATGATGAGCACGATGGTCGCCGTCATCCAGGCGACAGAATAGTCCCTAAGGGACATCAAATATCCCCCTGTCAGCAGCTGCACGATCAACACAAACTGCGCAATCGTATTTAAAGATCGGAAGGCACTGATGAACCCTTTGCGAGATTCGCCGGCAAGAGCAGACACCTTGCCGATTACAAAGGGCAGAAGCAGATAATAGCCCATCACGATCGCTCCAAGCAGATGGAGAAAATACACGAACATAGCCATATCGATCCCTCCTTTCCGGTTAACTGCAGATCCATTGAGATCGAAGATATGCCGCCTATGCTCAGATGTCCGCCGCGTTATACCGCAGGCGGACATCCGCTATTTCCATATTATTGTAGTTTCGAGCAGAACTATGCAAGCCGATCCTCGTCATGTGACCGAGGTGCTTATTCGTGCTCCAATATCTCTAGTGAGGATGCTTACATATTCTCAATGATGAGATTACCGAACTCCGAGCATTTGACCTGTTTCGCATCATCCATCAAGCGAGCGAAGTCGTAGGTGACGGTCTTGTTCTGAATCGTGCGGTCCATTCCCTTGTAGATCAGGTCAGCCGCTTCCTGCCAGCCCAGATGCTCTAACATCATCACGCCGGAGAGGATGACCGAGCCCGGATTGACGACGTCTTGTCCCGCATACTTCGGAGCCGTACCATGGGTAGCCTCGAAGATCGCATGCCCGGTAACGTAGTTGATATTCGCCCCCGGTGCGATTCCGATTCCGCCGACTTGCGCAGCCAGAGCATCGGACAGATAGTCGCCGTTGAGGTTAAGCGTAGCGATCACATCAAAATCCTTCGGACGCGTCAGCACTTGCTGCAGAGCGATATCCGCGATCGCATCCTTGATGAGGATCTTGCCTTCAGCCAGCGCCTTCTCTTGAGCTGCATTAGCCGCCTCCACGCCTTGTTCTTCCTTGATGCGGTCATATTGTCCCCAAGTGAAGGTCTTGTCCGGATATTCTTGCTCAGCAAGCTCATAACCCCAATTCTTAAACGCACCCTCCGTGAACTTCATAATGTTCCCTTTATGTACGAGGGTCACGCTCTTGCGGTTATGCTTGATCGCATATTCAATCGCTGCACGGATGAGGCGCTTCGAACCTTCCTCTGAGACCGGTTTAATCCCGATGCCGGAAGTCTCAGGGAAGCGAATCTTATTCACACCCATCTCCTTCTGGAGGAACTCGATGACTTTCTTCACTTCCGGAGTGCCCGCTTGCCATTCCACACCGGCGTAGATGTCCTCGGTGTTCTCACGGAAGATCACCATATCTACCAGTTCCGGATGCTTAACCGGCGATGGAACCCCTTGGAAATAGCGGACAGGACGCAGGCATACATAGAGATCCAGTTCTTGACGAAGAGCAACGTTAAGCGAACGAATACCGCCGCCGATCGGCGTGGTGAGCGGTCCCTTGATCGCTACGATGTATTCGCGAATCGCCGTCAGCGTATCCTGCGGCAGCCATTCGCCGAACTTGTTGTACGCCTTCTCCCCGGCATACACTTCGTACCAAGCGATCTTCTTCTTACCCTGGTATGCTTTCTCTACTGCTGCATCCAACACACGCTTAGCAGCGCGCCATATATCTGGACCCGTACCATCCCCTTCGATGAAAGGTACGATCGGATTGTCCGGAACTTGCAACTTGCCGTTCTCATCAATCGTAATCTTCTCGCCCTCTGCAGGGGGAGTAAACTTCTCGAATTGTGCCATTCTCTCGTATCCTCCTAGCGTAATATGATCTCGCGGCAGTTCCCGCTGTGTGAGGGAGCTTACCAAGCAGATGTTTACGCTGCATGTCTGGCCGCGCCCTGTTGTAAGGCAATTTGCATCCACGCGGGATCAAGGTCCCGCATGATGCGGTTCGGCAGTTCCCCTCATCGCAGACTTTAGCGCTTAAGATCCCCTCGTCAGCGGTCCGCCGCTTATATTCTATGGCCGATCGATCACCGGCTTAAGAGCGTTGATCGATCGGCTTGTATTGGTTATTCCTCGGTCCTACATATTCCGCTCTCGGACGGATCAGGCGATTGTCCTCATATTGTTCGAGGATATGCGCTGTCCAACCGGATACGCGACTCATCGCGAAGATCGGTGTGAAGAGATCGCGCGGAATATCCAGCGCCGTATATACGCTTGCCGAATAGAAGTCCACATTCGGCTTGAGTCCCTTCTTGCTGTTGACCAGCTTCTCTATCATAACAGACATATCATACCATTTCATGTTGCCGGTCAACTTTCCCAGCTCTTGGGACATGCGCTGCAGATGCTTCGCACGCGGATCGCCGTTCTTGTATACGCGGTGACCGAAGCCCATAATTTTCTGTTTGTTGTTCAATGCATTCTCAATATAGGATTCCACCCGGTCAATGGATCCGATCTCTTCCAACATCGCCATGACTTGTTCATTGGCTCCGCCGTGAAGCGGTCCCTTTAATGTGCCAATCGCCGAAGTGATGCCGGAGTAGATGTCTGAAAGCGTAGCCACAGTTACACGCGCCGCGAAGGTGCTGGCATTGAGCTCATGATCAGCATGCAGCACAAGCGCCTTATCCAGGGCTTTCACGGCGATGTCTGCGGGTTCTTCGCCCTTCAGCATATACAAGAAGTTATATGCAATCGATCGATCTGACTTCGGTTCTATTAACGGCTGGTTCTCGCGAACTCTAGCGATGGCGGCGACGATGACAGGAAGTTGAGCTTGCAGACGAATCGCCTTGCGCACGTTCGCTTCCGGGCTCATATCGTTCGCTTCCGCATCGAACAAGGCCAGACTTGATACCGCGGAACGCAGTGCTGCCATCGTATTCATATCCTTCGGATACGACTTAAGCTGGTCTACGATTGCTGCCGGGATCTTCATCTCCGCGTTCAGCTTCTGCCGAAACTCTTCCAGTTCGGCATATGTAGGAAGTTTACCGAACCACAGCAAATACACGACCTCTTCGAAGGTTGCATGCTCTGCCAGTTCATCGATATGTATGCCGCGGTATGTCAATACGCCATCGATGATCGAACTGATCGAAGATGAAGCTGCGACAACCCCTTCAAGACCTTTCGTTACCGTCATCTCTACTCGCTCCCCTTAATCAAGATTCGTAAATGATAATAGGTTCGTCGTCCGTGGCTCGCTAAGATCACGTCGTCTGAACCAATATGCCATCCGAAGACGGCTGGAGTGCCATGATGTCGAGTCAGATGATGTGATGAACAGGTACTATCCAAGACTTATGATAATGGATTTTTACCACAAAAGAAACCATATTGTTAAAATTATTTGACAAATATCATCGACAAACATCGAAATTTATGGTTCAACATCCAAAATGACTCAACTGTTATCATAGCATGACTATATTAGAACAGACAACCTTATTAACACTGCATGATAACTTTGCACGAATCCGGTCTGCCGTTCGTGCTTTGGGATCTGCTTTTGGTTATACACGTACTTATATAACTGCCTTCTGCATATGAATCTGCATCATCCGATTCTGCACAGATCATTCATTCCTCGAGATGACAAGCACGCTTGATTAAGGCATACAACTCAGGTGCTTCACGGTCAATCCTCGCCGACTTCCATCGGTTGTTCAACCAAACATGTCTGGTACGGCCTGTTACCAGCAGTTCAGCAGCCTGAAACGTCTCTTCATCGAGCCTTTCGATACGGACTTCAAAATTTAAACGTATATTCGTAAAATCTGTGATCCGGGTAGAGATCCGGATCCGATCATCATAATATGCAGGCTTGATAAACTGCATATCCAGATCCACAACGGGGAGCAAGAGCCCCAGCTCTTCGATCTTTCGATATGGATAACCCAGTTCGCGGATCATCTCTGTCCGGCCGATCTCGAACCAGGTCAGATAGTTGGCATGATAGATGACGCCCATGCGATCGGTCTCGGCATACCTCGCCGTCAGATCACAGGTATACCAGTCACTAACGGGCATGCTACCCCTCCTTTACTGCCTGCCTCCCCACCCCTCCCGTCCGTTATATTCCGTTATATTCCGTTATATGTGAATGTTATATGTGAATGTATCTTATGTCGGCTAAATCGGCGGACGGACTCGATACAGCACGATTTACTGCTGCATTGTACGATTTTTCAGTTTAGTATCAACAGATCCAGCCGCTCCTGCACATTTTTATACGATATTTAGGATAAAAATCAGCGAACCCGCCCAGTCTAACGCATTTCATACGATTTTTAGGATAAAACCCTTTAACCAGACCTCATATCATACGGTTTTATCCTAATTTTAGGACAAAACTCCTCAACCAGGCCTCATTCAAACCACTTTTATCCTAATTTTAGGACAAAACTCCTCAACCAGGCCTCATTCAAACCACTTTTATCCTAAATTTAGGGCAAAAGCCGACGGATCTCGCGGAGCCGTAGATCCAGCCGCTGCTTCAGATCCAACAACCCCAGCGCGAACCCCCTCGCCGCTCGCCGCGAACAAGTCCGCCCCCTTCTCCGCCTCTCATAAGAAATAAAAAGCGAATCAGTTGGGCGTTAGGCTTCGCTGATTCGCTCTTGTACTTCTTGCTCGTAAATCCTGCGATAATGAAGAATTATTGAGCTTCTGCGCAGAATACGACGCCGAGCTCTGCGTATACGGTCACTTCAACCCCGTCTTGCAGCAGGTTTAATGCGTTCTCCACGCCGACGATGACCGGTTTGCCCAGGCTGAGCCCGACGATCGCCGCATGCGAAGTGATCCCGCCAGTTTCCGTGATCACGGCTGCTGCTTTCTCAAATGCCGGCATGTAATCCTTGTCCGTTCCCGGGCATACGAGGACGGATCCGGCCGTCGTCTTCTCCAGAGCTTCCTGCGGATTGTTGGCGATGACCACTTTGCCCGTTGCGATCTGAGAACCGATCCCTTGACCCTTGGCGACGATCTCACCGATGTGATGGATCTTAATCAGGTTCGTCGTTCCAGAACGGCCTACAGGTACGCCTGCTGTGATGACGACGAGATCGCCCGGCTTCACCATCTTCGTCTTCAACGCGCTGTCAACGGCCATCTCGAACATCACATCCGTAGAAGGAGCATGTACACCGAGTACAGGCAGTACGCCCCAGTACAGGCTCATCCGGCGCAGGACTTCTTCGTTCGGCGTAACGGCGATAATCGGCGCCTTCGGTCTATACTTCGAAACCATCCGCGCGGTATAGCCGCTCTCCGTAGCCGTGATGATCGCATCGGCTTTCAGGTCATAAGCGCTCTTCGCAACGGATTGGCTGATCGATTCCGTGATGCTGACTTCCTGCGCTTTGCTCTGGCGCTTGAACATCTCGCTGTACGGCAGAGCTGCTTCCGTGCTCTCAGCGATGCGGGCCATGGTGCGCACAGCTTCTACTGGATATTTACCAGCAGCCGTCTCCCCCGACAGCATGATCGCATCCGTACCATCGAAGATCGCGTTCGCCACGTCGCTTGCTTCTGCACGCGTCGGCCGCGGATTGCGCTGCATCGAATCCAGCATCTGCGTAGCTGTAATAACCGGCTTGCCGGCGATATTGCACTTCTCGATCATCTTCTTCTGTACGATCGGAACTTCCTCCGCCGGGATCTCGACCCCGAGGTCACCGCGGGCAACCATCAGACCGTCGGATACCTCGATGATCTCGTCGAGGTTATCGACACCCTCTTGGTTCTCGATCTTGGAGATGATCTGGATGTGGCTGCCGTTGTGCTTCTCCAGCAATTCGCGGATCTCCAGCACGTCGCTTGCCTTACGCACGAAGGATGCAGCGATGAAGTCCACGCCTTGCTCGATGCCGAACTTGATATCGGCAGCGTCCTTCTCCGTGATCCCCGGCAGCGAGATCTTCACGCCCGGTACGTTAACGCCCTTGCGGCCCTTGATCTGTCCGCCGTTGACGATGCGGCACTTGATCTCCGTATCGCTGATTTCAACGACCGACAATTCGATCAACCCGTCGTCGATGAGAATCGTCGATCCGACTTGAACATCTTTCGGCAGATCTTTATATGTAACATGAATGCGATCCTTGTCCCCGATGATCTCTTCAGTCGTGAGCGTCAGATACTCATCTTGCACCAGTTCAATCGGCTCTTCCTTCAGCTTGCCGATCCGGATCTCCGGCCCCTTCGTATCGAGCAGGATGGCTACGGTCTTGCCCAATTCCTTGCTGGCTTGTCTGATATTCTTGATCCGATTGCCGTGCTCCTCATAATCTCCATGAGAGAAGTTCAGTCTGGCTACGTTCATGCCTGCTTCGATGAGCTGTTTCAACATCTCAAGGGATTCACTTGCTGGTCCGATCGTACATACAATTTTTGTTTTTCGCATTTTGTTCTGTCCTCCTAGGCTTGTTGCATCATTACCTTATTGTACTTCACCAATCTGCTGAGTAAACGCAAATTTACCAATTGCTCGGTACTTTCTGTAGCGGTCTTCGCGGAGCTCTTGTTCATTCATTTGAAGCAACGGATCTAGATGGGCAAGCAGAGCTTCCTTAATATATGCCGCCTGCTGCTGCATATCTCGATGCGCGCCGCCGCGCGGCTCGGGCACGATGCCGTCAGCAACGCCGAGTTCCAAGATGGAATCGGCGGTGATCTTCATCGCTTCAGCCGCCTTCAACGATTGCGAAGCATCCTTGTACAGGATCGATGCGGCCGCCTCTGGAGAACTAACCGAATACACGGCGTTTTCCAACATCAGGATGCGGTTGCCAACGCCTAGAGCCAGCGCTCCCCCGCTTCCGCCTTCCCCTATAATAACACAAATAATCGGCACGCGAAATTTCGCCATCTCAAAGAGATTGCGCGCAATCGCTTCTGCTTGTCCTCTTTCCTCAGCTGCTCCCCCTGGATAGGCTCCAGGAGTGTCGATAAACGTGATGATCGGTCTGCGGAACTTATCGGCTTGCTTCATCAGCCGCAGGCCCTTGCGGAAACCTTCCGGATGAGGCATACCAAAATTGCGGGCGATGTTATCTTTGGTGTCTTTGCCTTTCTGATGGCCGACAACCGTGACCGGGATCCCGTTAAGCTTGCCGATGCCGCCGACGATAGCCAGATCATCGCCGTACACACGATCCCCATGCAATTCGATGAAGTTCTCGAAAATCGCATGGATATAATCGAGGGCCGTGGGACGCTGCGGGTGCCTGGCGATGAGCAGCCTCTGCGATGCCGTCAAGTTGCTGTAGATCTCCTCTTCCAGCTTCGCATAACGTTCCTCCAGCCGGGCGATCTCCTCGCTAAAATCAATCCCTCTCTCAATGCCGAATCGCTTGACATCCTCGATCTTCGCTCGCAGCTCCTCCAGCGGCTGCTCAAAAGGCAAATCACCCTTCACGCTTAGAAACACCTCCCGTGCTGTGCAGTTCAATGATCGCTGCCAGAACTTGACGCAGGTCCTTGCGATGTACGACCTTGTCCAACTGACCATGCTGGAGGTTGAACTCAGCCGTCTGGAAGTTGTCCGGAAGCTTCTGGCGAATCGTCTGCTCGATGACGCGTCTGCCGGTAAAGCCGAAAGCCGCACCTGGTTCGGCCAAGATATAGTCCCCAAGCATCGCGAAGCTCGCAGGAACTCCTCCGAAGGTTGGGTCCGTGATTACCGATATATACAGCCCCCCTTGCTCATCAAACTTCGCCAATGCAGCGCTGGTCTTGGCCATCTGCATTAAGCTCAGTATGCTCTCTTCCATCCGGGCACCGCCCGAGGTAGAGAATATAATCAAAGGATACTGTTTCTGAATGGCCGTTTCTATGGCACGCGTCACTTTTTCACCAACTACGGACCCCATGCTTCCGCCAAAAAATTCAAAACTCATCGCTGCCACGACCACTGGATATCCTTGGATCGTCCCTTCGCCTGTGATCACCGCGTCTCGGAAGCCGGTTTTCTCCGTATGTTTGGCCAGTTTCTCCTTATAGCCGGGAAACTTGAGCGGATCCACTGACACCATATCGCTGTCATATTCGAACAATCTTCCATCGTCCAAAATCATCGTCAGACGCTCGAGAGCATTCAAGCGAAAATGATATCCGCACGCCGTGCATACCTTCAAGTTCTTGTCCAATTCTTTGGAATACTGAATCGTGCCGCATTTGGGGCATTTGCTCATGAGACCGTCGGGAATGTCCCGCTTCGTTTTCTCCGAAGGAATGGTGGCGTATCTCCTTTTTTTCTGAAAAAAGTCTTTCAGCACTTCGCATCTCTCCAAGCGTAGATTAAACCTACGAGTGCAGAATCGTATTCAGCACCTCGTGCACTTCGTCTAATTCACCTTCAGGAACCAGGATCTCGTATTGCTGCTTCGTGTGACTAATCGGCCTAATTTGCACCAAGAACCCTTCTTCAGTAAGTCGTTCTTTTATCCTTTCAGCGCTTCTCTGTGATGGAGCAATATATATGACCGTCCACATCTTGATCCTCCCGCTTCATTACTCCGATTAAAGTCAAACTTCGATAATTGCTATATCCTTCAAGGATGCAGTAGTCACAAAAAAATTATCATAATCTGCCAATGGATTAATGATACCATATCCCTGGAATTACCCGCAACAGAGCCAAAACCAGCTGTACATACGGCTCCGTTGCTGCCATTCATCTTTAGACAAACAGCACGATCAGGTGCTGAGTGCGATCATCAAGGATCGGCGCATAGATGATAGGCACCACGAAGATCCGTGATCCGGCTCCCTCTAAAAGTCAGGTCCGGCTTCAGATTCATATCAGGCCTAATTCCTGATTTGAGACCCTTGTTTGTATGTTTGTGATCTCAACTTCCATCGACTGCAGACTCCCCTGCAAGTCTTCCGCTGCGCTGCTGCCTTTGCCAATCATAGAGCTTGATGTTCTTGCTCTTATGCGCAATTCTCGCTGATGCTGCGGCTGCCAGCGCGCAGATCAGGTCATCGAGGAAGACGTGAATATGGCTGCCGTTCGCATTCAGCTCGCGGATGATCCCGCTTTTCTCCTTGTCGAGATAGCCGAAGCTGGTCAGCCCGATCATCCCGTACGCATTCGTAATGCCGAGGGCAAGCACTTCATCCACGCCATAGAGCGACTCGTCTGCTTCCATGATATCTTGAAGCGGTGCAGGCAGCAACTTTTTCTCAGCCATCATATCCAGTGCAATTCCTGTCAGCAGCGTGTACTGCACATCCCTTTTGGCCAGTACAGCTAGCACACTAGCACGACAATCTTCCAACGTCAATGAAGAATTATACGGAAATTGCAATTGATGTACAATCTTCGCAACATCATCCAGCTTCACCCCGCGCTCATCCAGCAGTTTGAGCATATAGCTGACGGCTTCTTCCATAGCCTCTCCCCCTGTGCGTCAAGTCCATTGCTTTAAGTCCATGGCTTAAAGTCCATCCATTATTCATGGCATGTACACTTATTGTATGCGCACAGCAGGGGAAAAGTGACGACCTCTCCTCTAGATATTTTGCAAAAAAATTTCTTGACTGCTCCAAACTGCCGCATTAGATCATACCATAAGTTCATCCTTTAATGCGCTTTATTGATGCGTTTTATTGATGATCATTAATGATGTCCTTTATTTGATGCGTACGGAGCCGTCTCCCATGATCTCCTCAATCGCCTTCGTCAGGCCGAGGGAAGGTTTCACCCGATAGCGCTTGTGAAGCGCGATGACCCGCCGTGTCCGTTCATAATACAGCACAACGGGCAGGGTGCCGGGATGTTGTTCCAGCAGGTATTTCAGGCGATGGAGCGCATCCGGCTGTTCTCTGTCGGCGGCGATCTTGATGAACACCCGCTGCGCGGGCGCAGCGACAGTACTTTTCATTCCCGGCTTGCGGCGGAATCGCGTTTCCACATCCGGAGCGGACAGCGGCGCTGCATCATCGACCAGCAGCTTCACCTCCTCCTCCTGCAGCTGCAGCTTGCCCTTGACGATGATCAATTCACCCTTGTCCACGAAGCTGCTGCATCGCTGCCAGACGCCCGGGAAGAGAACCAGCTCAGCGCGCGACGCCATCTGATCCTCCAGCTCGGCGAAGGCCATCTGCTGCCCTTTCTTGGTGAAGATCGACCGCATCGAGACGACCAAGCCTGCGACGATCACTTCACTGCCATCCTCGTATTCAGGCAGCTGGGTCAGTTGATCGACCTCCAGCTGCTCCAGCTTCTCCGCATAATCCTCGAGGGGATGACCGGAAAGATAGATGCCGAGCAGTTCCCGCTCCAACTCCAGCTGCTGCATGCGCTGGAACGGGCGGACGTCCGGCGGTTCCACCGTCCATTGAGCCTCTTCGGTGAAGCCGAACAGATGCAGCTGCAAGTCCTCCCGCTCTTTCTTCCATTTCTGTGCTGCTTCCATCGTCTCATCCAGCATCGCCAGCAGCTGAGCGCGATGGCCCGGCAGCGAATCGAAGGCGCCGCTTAGGATGAGGGATTCCATCACGCGCTTGTTGCAGACCCTGAGATCCACGCGGCGGCAGAAATCGAGCAGATCTTCATAGGGTTTCTCCGCCCGCTCAGCGATGATCGATTCCATCGCGTGGGTGCCGACATTCTTGATCGCTGCAAGCCCGAAACGAATCGAGCCGTCAGGAAGCGGCGTGAACAGCACGCCGCTCTCATTGACATCCGGCGGCAGCACGTCAATACCCATCTTCCGGCATTCATCGACATATTCCGCTACCTTGCGCGGCGTGTTCATCACCGCCGTCAGCATAGAGGCCATAAATGCCGTCGGATAGTGCGCCTTAAGATAGGCCGTCTGGTAAGCCAGCACTCCATAGGCCGTCGCATGGGCCCGCGGAAACCCGTAGTCAGCGAAGCGCACGATCATATCATATACTGCATGTGCCGAGGCTTCATCATGACCCTGCGCGAGGCACCCCGCGACGAAGTGCTCGCGCTCCTTGTCCAGCACCTCTCGCTTCTTCTTGGAGACAGCGCGCCGCAAGAGGTCGGCTTCGCCAAGGCTGAAACCGGCCATCCGCGAAGCGATCTGCATGATCTGCTCCTGATAGACGATGATGCCGTATGTGTCCTTCAGGATCGGCTCGAGGGACGGATGCGGATACTCCACTTGGATGCGTCCGTGTTTGGCTTGAATATATTTGGGAATAAAATCCATCGGACCAGGGCGATACAGCGCAAGGACCGAGATGATATCTTCAAAGTTGGATGGTTTCAGCTCGCGCAGCACCCGCCGCATCCCCGGCGACTCCAGCTGAAAGACCCCCGTTGTATCGCCGCTGCTCAGCAGTTCATAGGTCAGCGGGTCATCATCCGGCAGTTCCTTCAGATCGATCGGATCGCCGCCGAGCTGCTCGATGAAGGCGAGCGTGCGCTCGATGATCGACAGCGTTCGCAAGCCCAAGAAATCCATCTTGAGCAGGCCGATCGCCTCTAGATGTTCCATCGAATACTGGGTGAGCGCCGTTTGCTCCGAACCTTGCGTCAGCGGCACGTAGTCCGTCAGCGGTTCGCGGGAGATGACGACGCCGGCGGCATGGGTCGAGGCATGCCGCGGCATGCCCTCCAGCTTGCGGGCGATCTCGATGAGCTGCGCCGTCTTCTCGTTCTTGCGGCAAGCTTCGGCCAGCTGCGGACTCTGAGCAAGCGCCGCATCCAAGGTAATCCCCAGCTGGTTCGGGATGAGCTTCGCCGTGCGGTCGACCTCCGCATAGGACATGTTCAGCACACGGCCGACATCGCGCACCGCTGCCTTCGCGGCCATCGTACCAAAGGTGATGATCTGCGCGACATGTTCGCTGCCGTACTTGCGCACCACATAATCGATCACCTCATCCCGCCGCTCGTCGCTGAAATCGATGTCGATATCCGGCATCGAGACGCGTTCGGGATTGAGGAAGCGCTCGAAGAGCAGATTGTACTTGAGCGGATCAACGTTCGTGATCTGCAGGACATAGGCGACCAAGCTGCCCGCCGACGACCCCCGTCCCGGTCCAACAGCGATGTTGTTGGCATGCGCGAAGCGGATAAAATCCCACACGATCAGAAAATAATCCGAATACCCCATCCCCTCGATCACGCTGAGTTCATACCGAAGCCGCTCTTCTGCCCGCTCGCGGAACGCCGGATCCTCCCAGTTCGCTGTTCCCTCATACCGCTTCAGCAGCCCTTCTTCACAGAGCTGCGTCAGATATTCGTGAGCCGTGAGTCCTTGCGGAATCGGTTCGAAGGCGGGCAGGATCGACTTGCCGAATTCCAGTTCTAAGCGGCACTGCTCGGCGATCTTCACCGTATTGGCGATTGCTTCCGGTACATGGGCGAACAACCGGCTCATCTCTTCCGCACTCTTTAGGTAGAGCTGATCGGTGGTGAATTTTAGGCGGTCTTCGTCTTCCAAGGTCTTCCCCGTGCCGATGCAGATCAGGACGTCCTGTACCTCTGCATCGGCACGGGATATGTAATGCACGTCGTTGGTCGCCACGAGCGGAATTCCGGTCTCCTGCGAGAGGCGGATCAGGTCCTGGTTCACCTGTTTCTGTTCCATGATGCCGTGATCTTGCAGTTCGAGATAGAAATCCTCGCCGAAGATCCGCCGATAGCGCAGGGCGGCTTCCTTTGCTTCTTCGCAGCGACGGTGCAAGAGATGCTGCGAGATCTCTCCGCCGAGGCAGGCGCTAAGGCAGATCAGCCCTTCTGCATAGCGCTCCAGACTCGCGAGATCGACGCGGGGCTTGTAGTGGAAACCGTGAAGATGAGCACGCGATACGAGTCTTAATAGGTTCTGGTACCCATGTTCATTCTTCGCCAGCAGGATGAGATGATAGATGGGATTCTCCTTCAAGCTTCCCTTCTCTTCCAGACTTCCCGGCGTGAAGTAGACTTCACAGCCGATGATCGGCTTGACGCCGTGTTCCATGCAAGCTTTATAGAATGAGATGGCGCCGTATAAGACACCATGATCCGTCAATGCGAGATGAGACATGCCTAATCCAGCAGCCGCGGCCGCCAGATCCTGGATGCGTGCTGCTCCGTCTAACAAGCTGTACTCGCTGTGCACGTGCAGATGAACGAACCCGCTCATCGCAGCCTCACCTTCCGTTCTGAACATTTTACACTATTTTATCATACTGGCCGGAAGCAGTCCCATAGATATAAGGTAGACGAGATCAGACGAGCACGCAGCAGCTATGGCAACAGATTAGGATGAGCAGGATAGGGGCAGCAGACTTAAGCAGCAACCATATAAAACATATATAACGATATAACAGACCTAACGGCTATAAAGTGAACTTGTTGAAGCAGAGGAGGAGCGATTGATGAGCTTGCAAGATTTTCTCGGCAAATTGGTGCTGGACTTCTTCATCGCCTTCGGCGTGATCGTGGGCGCTGCGATGCTGGGCGGGATCGGATCCGTACTGACGCTGCAGCCGCCCAAAGCCGAGATGCTGCGCATCGCGACGAATTTTAAAATCTGGGCTGTCGTCATCGTGATCGGCGGGACGATCGATCCGCTGCGCTATATCGAATCGAACCTGCTCGTCGGCGCGATCTCGCCTGCGATTAAGCAGCTGCTCCATATCGTAAGTGCCTTCCTCGGCGCCTACGTTGCTTCGAAGCTCATCGAATGGATCTGCGGAGGAGGCATGCAAACTTGAGAGTGCCGAACTTCCAACTGTTCGCCGAGTGGCTGCAAGGCATCGGCATCTTCATCGCCGGCATGATCGTCGGCGCTGCCGTCTTCATGGCGATGTATGTCGAAAACTTCGACTATCTCGTACAGCAGAATGAGATTCTGAAAGAAGATAACGAACAGCTCAAAGAACAGCTGGAAAACCACAACCTCGTCAAAAATCCCACCCAGCTCAAAGCAATCGATATCTCCATCCACAATCCGCCTTCCTATCCCGATCTCGATGATCTAACCATCACGCAGCTGCAGAAACTCGCAAGAGAAGAGCTGAAATTCATGATCGGCCAAGAGATCAAGCGGCTGGAACCGGAACACATCAAGCGCCTGTTCGGCAAAAAGGTTTTCGCCTTAGAGGACGGCAAAGCGAGCTATGTGGTGGAGATCAACTCCATCTTCATCGCTGATACGGAGATGCGCATCTGGCTCTGGGCCAACCGCTATATGCCCGCCAGCTGAAAGCCGATCACGATCGCAGCTGCATTATGAAGTAACACCAAAGCCCGAGCCTCGGACGTTAGCAAAGCCGTGTAGAATTCCTCTGCAGCCGCCGATAGACCTGCCTTCTACTTTAGAAGCATTTGGTTGAGCGGCTGGTCGGTATAGTTGATAGCATACCCTTCAGACCATTCCAAACATTGTGGTACAATGTGGTACAATAAGCGAGAACCTGATGTACGAGCATATGCACAACTACGCTGCAACGTGTGCGATCGCCATCGAAATCGTATGAATCTGAAGCTGGTTTTAGCATTTTAGGTAATAGAATCGTGCGTTTGTCTGCGTTGTAAGATTTGCAGGTGCAGATGTTTGCAGAATTACGTTTTATCAAGGAGAATAATTAGTAAGAGTGCAAAATTAAAAGTTTGCATCGAGAATTAGCAGTAAGACAGGTTTGCAGGGAATATAAGGAGTGTAAGAACCTATGGTGAGTCATTGGATACATAGCGCCGCAGCATCTATGCTGCCAGTCGTGGCACAATCTGCTGCGAAGACAGGCTCGGTCATTGCAGCAGAACCGACACTCGCGGAGAAGTGGAAAAACGGCATATCCCAAACGCAGTTTGTCCTGAATGGGATCCTGTTGGTTATCGTGATCCTGTGTGCTGTTCTTTCCGTCGTTTACAGCTATCGGTTTCGACGTTCTACGGACAAGGTGATCCGCGGACTGTCTCAAGCGAAGATGAACATCAGCATGGGGATCATGCTGATTGCAATTGCCCTTATCCAGATTTTCCTCTTAGAAGAAAGCTGGGTCCGCGCGATTATCGGAGCGATCTTCCTCCTAATCGGTCTATTCAACCTTTTCGCAGGACTTCGCAATCGACAGATCTACACCATGCTCAGCAAGAAACAAAAATAAAGCGTGAGACGATCGTTGCTGTCGTCTCACGCATAGATTCCGCGATACGCGCAGGCACAGAAGCTGAGTCGATCATATCTGTCGGCTCGCACACCGACTCTGCATCCGTGCGTGCTCACTCATCTGTCTTCACGCACTGCCTCCGCATCCGAGCGTGCTGAGTCAACACTTTCTGTCGACTCAGTCATCTCACGTGCTCCTGCACATGCCGAGACGACATAATCTGTCGACTCACTCACTGATTCCTATCCCGCGCACATTGAGTCAACAGTTTCTGTTGTCTCACGCACCATTCCCGCCTTTACGCACCTAAATCAACAAAATTTGCCGTCTCACACTGCACTTCACACCCGCACATATTGAATCAACAATATATGTCGTTTCGCATCACGAAAATCACAACGGCCTGCATCATCCATCATCCCATCATCCCATCATCCATCATCATCCGCCATACAGCCTGCCTTTCGCATCACGACATCCCGCGATATCCCGCATCTCGCCACATCCCCCATCACATAACTGCCGTGCCGCATCCCATCACACAACCTTCGTTGCGCATTACAACGCGCTGCCGCATCACAAGTGCCGCTCAACTACGATCAGCACACAACATCCAACAATCAACATGCCACGATCAGCATCCCATCAACATCTCGCTTCAAGACTCATGCTCGATCAGCTGCGCGACCAGGATCGACTTGGCTGCTAAGGCTTCTCCTGCGAACACCTCCACGTCGACCTTGCCGTATCTGCGGGTGACTTCCAAGACCGTCGGGCGAATCTCAACGGTGCTCTCCATCTGTACCGGCCGCAGGTAGTGCGTGGTGATATTGTCCAGCACGAGATCGCTGTTCTTCAGATCCTTCACCGCACGATAGGCAGCCTTCATCATCAGCGTCGCCATCACCCCTTCGGACACCGTCCCCATATTGTTCGTCATCAACGGGGTGATCGTTCCGCGGAACATGAGCTGTCCCTTCGGATCGCGGATCTCCTCAAATTCGCTCAAGATCTGATCCTCAATCGTCTCCCCGCCCTGCGGCTGCTTCCGTGTATACCTGATCGCCTCCATCACATCTTGCCGATACAGAACAGCGATCAGCTTGCGGTTCACATCGACGATCGGCAATAGATCGATCCCTTCCCACACCATCATATGCGCAGCAGAGGCAGCCGAAGTCTGCAAATTGGCGGTGATCGGATTGCGGGTCATCAGCTTGTCCACCTGACAGGCATCCTCTTCCCCTTGAATATCCTTCGAGGTGATCACGCCGATCAAACGATTCCAATCATCGACCACGGGGAATTGCCTGAGCCCCGTCTCCTCCATCAGGCGGCGCATATCCCCCAGCGTGTTATTCGCCTTAAGCGATATCACCCGCGAATTGAGCGAGACAATATCTTCTACCAACACGATCTTCCGCTTGATGTTGTGATCGTAGATCGCACGGTTGATGGTGGAGGCTACAGTAAATGTATCCCATTCACAGGAGATGATCGGCAGGCACAGCTCATCGGCCAGCTTCTTCGCCTCTTCCGAAGCGTCGAATCCCCCGGTGATCAGCACGCCGGCCCCTTGCTGCAAAGCCCGAATATGTGCGCGGTAACGGTTCCCCACGATCAGCAAGCTCTGCGCCTCAATATGCCTCACCATCGCATCCAGCTCCATCGCACCGATGACGAATTTCTGCAGCTGCTTGTCCAAGCCCTTCGCACCGCCGAGCACTCTTCCGTTCACCATCTCTGCCACCTCGGCGAAGGTAAGATGGTCAAGCTGCCGTTCCCGCTTCTCGATCCGGACCGTGCCGGTGCGCTCCTTCGTGGCGACGATGCCCAGGTTCTCCGCTTCCTTAATCGCACGGTATGCCGTTCCTTCACTGACTTCCAGCTCGCGGGCGATCTTGCGCACGGAGATCTTGCTTCCCGGTTTCAGAGAGATAAGATGGCGCAGGATATATTCATGTTTAGTGAGCGGCTCTATCTCCCCTGGATCGGCATGTCCTGTCGTTCCAACCTTGCTGTTGCCGCCCGCGCCGAGCTCACTCTTGTCAGAAGCTGTACGTCCCTGTTCGCGGCTGTGTTCATCCTTTATCATCTTCTACTGTAGCACCTCATCATAAGTAATCTGTATTAATCTGTTGTATTTCTCTCATTATAAAGCGACTCTTGCCGCCTGGCAATCCATGATTTCGTATGGTGTGTGTCAAGCAATTGTG
>NZ_BMAQ01000011.1 GCF_015472005.1 Insulibacter thermoxylanivorax
CCGCACTAGGCGGTTCCAAAAGGTTGACAAAGTTCCAATTAACGAGAAAGCATACTTTTCAGCCCTTTCGCTTCCCAATAGGAGGTTGGAAGGGCATTATTTGTGTTTCGAAACATCTCCCATACTACAGCGTTAGCCCTTGGCGGCTTTGGATTTCGTTGTCTATTGGCAACTCATCCGGCTAACCCTGCCTCAAATCCAGTTCGTGTACCTTGACCCGTGCGTTTGCCTCCAGCTTCCTTCAGATTCCGCCTCACGACGGACACCCTTGCCTTTGGCTGCGGCAGGCGCTCGCCAGCCCCCGTTCGGGACTTTCACCCTAGAGATGACGCCCATGCTGGGCGTACGATGAACACGAGGTCCAGGAAGGATCCTGGACCTCGTATTATTCTAAAAATTTATCCCTTCTCTATAGATTCCCTCTAATATACATTCCCTCTTAACCCTCAAAACCATCCTATTAGACTATCTTCCTTCTTCACTGGATGGAAGACGGCGGATTCGCATCTCGTCGCCTGATTCCGACTTCACATGCAGGATCAGCTCCAGCCAGCTGTCCACAGGAATGCCTGCTTGATCCAAGATCTTCTCAGTCGGCAGATCGAAGGAAGGGATCACATCGGCATCAAGTCCGAGATAGCTCATCAGCTGCCTTACCTCATCTAACGCGTCCTGGCCGCGTGTAACTTGGCCTTCCCCAGTATATCTCGCCAAGGTGACGACCGGTTGGCCTTCGATCATCTGGTAGATGACCTTGACCAATTGCTGATCATCGCCGCGGACATACAATTCGAAATATTCGATCCCCTGCAGATCATCTTCTTCATCCGACGGTTCTTCTTCATATACGGGCTCGAGAGCTGCAGCCGGCTCAGGATCAGAGCTGGGTTCTTCTTCATATTCTGATACGGGTTTCATAGCAGGCCCTGACAACGGCACCGGTTCTCTGGCAGGCGCAGGCACGAGTCCGACCATCGGTTCAGGTTCCGGTTCCGACATCGGTTCTTCATGGGGCTCTGATTTCACGTCTTCTGGTGCTGGTTCGGCTTCCGTCTCCTTATACGTCGGCTCAGGCGGTGGTTGATCAGTTGCCTCTCCATGGAAGAAACGCTCCAGATCGACACCTGATCGTTCTAACACGACAGAGATCGGAGCATCCCGCAATACCTGTTCGTCGATCTGAATACCCTGCTCCACGGCTCTTTCATAGATGATGTTTGCATTTAGCGATAGTTTTCTTTGCCTGGCCAGATCAACCTGCTTCTCTTCTGCTATGAATAACTGCAATTCAATCGATCCATCCGATGGAAATACATCCTTAACCATCTCAACAACATCATGACCAGGACCGGCTACAGAGATAAACACCCATTTGCGATGCGGGTCATGGGGCCAAAGATATCCCCGCTCAAGTGCCCGCATCACAAGCAGCTCGAGCGCCGGGGATAACGCTTGCCCCATGAGTTCATGATCACCGACTAATGTGCGAGCTTCATCATTGATTCTCTCTACAGAGACAACGAAACCATCGTCATCGATATTCAGTTCCAGACTGGGATTGATATCGATCGCCACGATCGTCGGATGATCATGATTCCATCCCGTCCGCATGTGAAGGAACAAACCTGCAGCTGCTAAGAGTACAATGGTAACGACAACTACCCTTCCTATATTCCACGACCAACTTGGCAAGATTTCCCGCTTTTCTTCCGGCACGATGATCGTATCCCCCAAAGCTGGCAATACTGGTGGATGCGGCAGATTCCGATAAACTCCATCCTCTGTGAGAACGACGATCTCATGTTCGGTTATTTTCATCACGGTTGCACGCACCGTCAGTCCTCCTCCAATCTAGCAAACGACACGGTCTGGCGGATACTTGAAAACTCTTCGCAACCAAAGATCAAGATGAGCGAGATGATATATTTGCGGTTGCGTTCCAGTGTTTTTTTACTAACATCCACCTCTCTAACCATTTCCTTCAGCGGAAGTTGCTTCTTGGTTAACAGTATATTAAGCCATTCTCTTCTTGTACAGAACATTCTGGCGATTTTCACCATCGTGCTGCGGGTATCTCGATGCTTGGGAGTGACTTTCTCTAGTTCTTCAAGGCGAATGCCAAATTGCTGGAGTCGTTGGTCATAACACTGGAGTTCCTCTGCCAAAGTCATGGACACTTCCTGCTGTGTATAAGCTTCTAATGAACCAGCGGTCTCCGCGATCGAAAGCCTTTCATCCCCATAATGCCATTCCGTCTCAGCTCTTTCGATCTTCCCTGCGCGACGAAATTCATCGATCAAACGTGTACGAATCACCATATAGGCAAAGTTGTCGAAGGATTTCCCCATATCCGGCCGATAGCGGTCGATCGCTTCGTTGAAGGCGATCAGCCCGATGCTCGCTTCATCATCGTCCCAACCGATCGGTCGCTTGCAGATGTGATTCACGGCACGCAATATAAAAGGTTTGTATCGGCAGATCAAATCCGATCGAAGATCCGAATGGCCATTATGGATCATCTCTAAATATTCTTCTATCGATTGAATTTTCCTCCCCCCGATACCCACGCGCACAAATCCCCTTCCAAAATGAGGATGATTACATTGTTATTGTATCAAGGAACCATATTTTGTGCTATAAGGTGAAAGACCTGTTATTGGACAGCCGCCAGACTAATTATCTGACGGCTGATTCGTCTTAGCCTAATTAGTAGGCTCTATTCCCCATACTAATTTGTCATTTTGATAGAGTGTCACACGCTCCCAATCTGCGAATAAAGTCTTACTAGGATCGAAGGAGTAGTCATTGCTTTCGTCGAAATTCGACCAATTTTCCTTCGCCATGCGCAGTTGAATGATGCCGCTCTGACCGCCGGCAGGGATCGAACCTGCTCCGCTGGTAAACCGCAGTTCCACGTAGGAGTCGGTAAACACGGTTTGGATATTGGATGATCCGATCTCCGCCCAATCGATCCAGGCATTCACCCCTTCGCTGCCATCCTTTGTGAAGTAGTACCGCAGCTTCAGATCGCTCATGTTCACCGGGCTTGCACCGCGATTCACGATGTTGAAGTGCGGTTTGATCTGGTTGTTCACCGGATCGGTGTCAGCGGCCATATATTGAACAACTAAGTCTCCGTCGGGCTGCGGGACAGGATCTTCCGATCCAGGTCCTCCGGGTTCACCGGGTCCAGGCTCATCGGGATCAGGCAGTTCAATGGAACCGATCTTGATGCTGATCAGCGATGCAGCCGGGCTCTCCCCTGCTTCGTTTACCGCGGTGATGATGTAGTAATAAGTGACATTCTCCTCCAGAGAAGTGTCGGTATAGGAAGTTCCTCTGACATTAGCGATCAGCTGGTAAGGTCCTTCCGGATTCGTCGCCCGCTTGATGTTGTAAGAATCTGCACCTTCCGAAGCATTCCAAGTCAAGACAGTTTGCGCAGAGATCCCTGTGACGCTGTCAGGCTTATCCTGGGGTGGATCCGTTCCGTCACCCTCCTCAGTTATTAGTACCATATGATAAGCCGTAAGAGGCGGAATCGTATAGGTAAACTGATTGTTATCGATCGATGGGATCGCAGTGAACCTGCGAATCTCCGGACTTGCTTCATCGAAGCCGTAGACCTCGCCGAAGCGGTAGAGCTGATTGCTCGTCACTTGGATTGTCGCTTCCAGCGGCGTATCCAAACTCTTGTTCAAGACGATCAGATGCAGCTCATCATTGGTTTCACTGGTTACAGAGGCGTATGCCGAACTATTCTCGATATCCGAGGTCTCAGCATAGACACGAATATCACCGTAAGTCGAGCGGCTGCCGTCATAGTTGCGATAGAGTTCGTAGGCTGACTTGACATAGTCATAGCCGCCGTCGAACAGCCAGAAGTTGGACATGTAGACATCGTACTTGCCGAAGATGCCGAGCACATCGACCATGGCGATGCCGCCGGTGATCTCATTCTGTGCCCCGTAGTTAAATTCCGTAATCGCCAGCTTCGTGCCCGGATAGTACGTATCGATCGATTGCTGCAGCGTCGGCAGCAGCGGCAGATGGTGGCTGCCCCACTGCCCGATCCAGCTGTCCTCGATATACGTGGGATCCCAGAGGGTACGAGGCGCTTGCAGTCTGGCTTTCCTGGTCTCTTTGGTACCCACCTGGTCGGTGATGCGGATGTCGTCCCCTCTGGCTTCGGGGTACCAATGCACATCCAGCACGTCCAGCAGACGCTTGCCCTCTGCTTCCGATGCTTGGCGCATATGATCTAAGTAATAATCGATGAACCAGCCGTAATCGCCGCGGAGATCTTCCCAATCCTCGGCGTCCTGCAGTCCGGTATAAGCAGCATAACCATAGAGCGCAGGGCCGAAGATCTCAGCATATGGATCGACATCCTTCACCGCATTCGCCAGCGCGATGCTACGGTCGAGAAGCTCTTGCACCCCGGTGATGTTCGGATGGATCCTCGGATGGGTATGCGGCCACAACGCCGGTTCATTGTCTAGAGAATAGCCCTTTACCCCCGTTGGCGTCGAAGCGTTGCCATATTTGTGCACGAGGAAATGCACCTCCTCATCCACATAGACCTTGCCGTCATTCAGATTAGGGGTCAAGGTGAACGGTGCCCCCTTCCGATACACAACTTCATCCCAGCGATGGGAAGGAGCGGTTTCGCTTTCGAGAACGGTGCCGTTCCCATCCCGCGACACGTATCCGGCAAGCGGCAAGGTGATCAGTGAGTATGCTCCTTGTGCGATAGATTGTTCATGGAAGGTGGACAGCACACCGCCCGGCTCATTGCACTTATCTTCAGGCGTTTCAGTGAAGGTACAGGCATAATTGTCACTGGAGTGATACCAATCGCTGCCGGCATTAGACATATTGTTCTCCCAGTTGTAACCGGTGGTCCGGTTGCCGCCGAAACGCCGCACCGTAAGATGTTCCGAAAAATCCTGATTCGTGCCGTAGATATACGGACTGATCTCCCCTCGATCGCGGCTCGTATCGACCTGAATCGTAATCGCCGTTGAAGCTGCTGCCTGGGGAGCAAAGGGGACCGAAAGCCATGAGCTGCACGCTATGATGCCGGCAGTGAACATGGAAAGCCATTTGAATCTGGACCTGCGTGGCTTACTTACGCCGTTATCTTGCATCATCATTCACCCTCTTTTCCAAAAAAAGTGATCGTACATCCGTGAACGACCATCAACAGGACGACGATGCCTCATGCTGCCTCGCAGCGCGAATCATGGACGAACTGGATCACCTCCTTTATAAGCGGAACCCAGAGCGACACCTTGCGGTGCCGCTCTTGTTCCAGAGAGATATGAAAGATTAGGGTTCAATTCCCCATACCAGCTGACCATTGAGATACAGCGTGACTCGATCCCAATCAGCATAGGAGGTCTTGGTGGGATCGAAGGAGTAGTCGTTGGTCTCATCGAAGTTAGACCAGTCGTTCTTCGACATGCGGAGCTGAATGTCCCCTGTCTGCCCGCCAGCCGAGATCGAACCCGCACCGTTCGTAAAGGACAGCTCGACGTACGTATCTGTAAAGGTCGTCTGAATATTACTGCTGCCGATCTGTGCCCAATCGATCCAGGCGTTCATCGGCTGATTGCCGTCTTTGCTGAAGTAATAGCGCAAGGTCAGCTCGCTGAGGTTCACCGCTGTTGAACCGCGGTTCACGATATTAAAATGCGGCTTAATCTGGTTGTCATAAGGATTGGTATCCGCTGCGCGGTATTGAACGACTAGATCGCCCTCAGGAGCAGGAGTTGGTGTATCATCCTTAGGCGTGGCGCTGACTTGGATGGAGTTCGCACTTTCGCCGTGATCATTCACAGCGCTGACCACATAATAATAGGTCGTGCCATTGGTGACGTTCGTGTCAATATACTGGGATGAGGTTACTTGTGCGATCACGGTATACGGACCGCCGCTGGTCGTCGAACGCTTCACCAGGTAGGAGTCAGCTCGGGATGCATCCTGCCAATCCAGATCCACCCGCTTGTCGCCGGCTGTTGCCGTTAAGCCCAGCGGAACTGCCGGCGGCTCATCGCTCGGCTCTCCTGGTTCTTCGCCCGGATCCCCTGTTCCCGAACCAAGGATGCGCTCATACTCGGCATAGGCAGTAGCCATGTCGACCTGTGCCCAGAAGCGGTGATAGACGAAAGTCGGCTTGCCGTTCTCCCACTCGCCGGTTGATTCGTTGTAGGAGGATTGATAGATGGACTCAAGATAGCTCCACTGCGGGTCGTTGACGATATTGGGCCGCAGATCAGCATAGCTGATATAACCGCCGTTGCCGCCCTTGGCAGGATCTGACGGTACGCCCATGCTCGCGGAGACAGTATTGCCTTGACCCATCACGCCTGTCCAATCGTTCGGGATATAGATCTCCTTCGTGAAATAGCGGTAATAATCCGCACGTTCTTCCGGTATCGCGATGCCGATTCCGTCATTGTATTGCCATGCGATATCGAGCAGATCTTCGACTTTCTGCTTAGCCGAAGCGGCCAGATCTGTGTAGTCCCCAGTTTCCGCTTTGACGCCGGCGGCATAGAAGATCAGTGCCTTCGCATAGCTGCCCAGCACACCGACATCCTGACTCGGATCCTTCACCATTACCGTGAGGTTCGCATTATCCCCATCATAGGCGTCGAAACCGTTCCATGGATCCGGTTGTCCCGACCACTCGAGTGTAGAAGGCAGTGAGAATTCCCCGGGAGCAGCCACCGTTGCGATCGCCGGATCGCGGCCGCTGACCCGATTGCCGTTAGCATCAAGGTAGTATCCATCGTTATCAGTAACCGGGCGTTCATTGACGAAGACATAGTCGATGGACCAATCCACCCATTTGTCGATCACTTGCTTCGCCATTCGGAAATACTTAGAGCTCGTATCACCTTTGGAAGCTAAGATATAGTACAGCTCTGCAACACGCTCTACGGACCATGCTTGGAAGCCGAACCACTGGTTCGAACCCGGATCATGATAGACCGGATGATCGTCATAAGCCATGCCGTAGAAGGTGCTCACACCGCTTGGATAGCTGCTGTAATTACCGTTCCAGCTGTTGGTCGCACCACCCGCAATCGCGCCTTCTGTGGACTGCAGCCAGTTGTAGAACTCCAGCTGACGCTCAAGGGAGATCTCCCAATCACTCTGTGCCGTCGGAGAGCGCGGGATCAAGCCGCCATCCGGCTGCGACAGTGCGTATGCAGCAACCGGGTTCTGATAGCCTTGGTGCGTATGGCTGGAACCGATCCGCCAAGCCCAGTTTCCGCTGCCGTCATCGCCAAGCCCGCCGCCCCAGGCCGTATACCAAGCCATCAGGTAATGGGCGGAATTCTTGCCGTTACCTGAATTGGGCGAACCGTCTGAAGCGCTTCCAATCTGTTGGAAATACTTGTCGTACATATCATAGCGGAGGAAATCCCCCATCTTCTTGGCCTTATCCAAGTACACTTGATTGTTATAGCCTAACTCCTTAGCCCAGTACATCACTTGCACGGCGCGGGCGTCCGCATCGCTGGCATTCGTATAACGCCACTGTTTCGCCGGCGGCTGATTCTCCTTGGTGAACAAGGTCATGAATCCTTCGCCCGGCTTGCCAAAGCTGTGATCATCTTGGGAAGGGTGCGGAACCGCTTCCCATACCGACTCCTGCTCTCCGCGCTGGAATGTATTCACATACGTTGCCGTATGCGAGGGCGACAAGAGATTGCCGAACTGATACCAGTTATCGACGTCGAGCAGCCAGTGCATCAGATAAGTGGTGTTGCTGCCGTAAGTTTGTTTCAATTCAGCATCCAGCGGATCTTGGCCGGTCGGATATTGTCCGGAAATATCGCTTGGATACATATCCGGATAAGGATGTTCCGCAGCATAAGTAGCAGGACTCGATGGATTGTAATAGCTCATCGTCGGCTGCTCAGCCGCACCAGGAATGATATAGGTCTCCATATTATCCCACGCAGCTTCCAGCTTGCTCCAATCCCCGGTGTAATAGCCGTACAGCGTCTCCAGCCACAGCCAATAGCTGTAAGCCTCGGAAGTTGTCATGTGTCCGTAATCCGGCGCCTCGCTGATCAGCGTCTCCACGGAGTGGTAGGGGATCCCCTCCGGCGAGAAATATCCGTTATTCGGATCTTTGATCTGGTTGTAAAGTTCCAGGAATCTCGTCTTGTACACGGAATCCGCTGTGACATTGTAAGCTGGATCACTTGGAGCCGCATGGGCTGTAACAGCGCGGTCACCTCCAATCCCTGTGAAGAGAGAGGCGGTCATGGTCAAAGCCAAGGCCACGCTTCCCAACTTCCGTTTGAAGAAAGATTTCTTCATAATATACCTCCTCTGAGCGATTGTGTTGGGAGCCCGCAGTTATGCAAGCTCCCATCTATGTCTAAGGCGCGATACACGCCCTAAACATCATCGGTCTGACGAACAGGTCCTTTAACACCGATTAAGGTTCGATCCCCCATACCAGCTGTCCGTTCAGATAAAGCGTGACGCGTTCCCATGGAGCAAATGAGGTGATGCTTGGATTAAAGGAATAATCATTCGTTTCGTCAAAATTGGACCAGTCATTCTTAGACATCCGCAATTGAATGGGACCGCTTTCGCCGTTCGGGGAGATCCTGCCTGCTTGACTTGTGAAGCTCAGTTCGACGTATTCGTCAGTGAAAGAAGATTGAATATGGCTGCTGCCGATCTGCGCCCAGTCAATCCAAGCATTCATGGCTTGTCCGCCGTCTTTGCTGAAGTAGTAGCGCAGCTTGAGGTCACTGAGATTTACAGCCGTCGAGCCGCGATTCACGATATTAAAATGCGGTTTGATCTGATTGTCATAAGGGTTGGTATCCGCTGCAAGATATTCCACGATGAGATCTCCCTCCGGTACCGGCTGCGGGTCCGGATCTGGATCAGGGCCTGGTCCCGGGCCAGGATCGGGGTCCGGCTGCGGTTCGGTCTGCGAACCCGGCTCTTCGCCGAATTCCAAGACTCCCCCATCATAGACAGGGATATAAGGCGTCTTCTTGACCTGAGCCGTCAAACCTTGGTAGGAGTAATCATTGGCCGCATTCCAGAAGTTCGTTCCGGCCGGTGCGGCGATGCGGAATTGCACTTCCTTCTTATGCGCCGATTGTCCGCCCGGATAGATCTCGACACCGGTAAAATCGATATCGACATAATAGAGATGTTTCGATGCATCCCAGGCCTGTAATTGCGATACCTGTGCACCTTCGTTAAGATGCGTCGTTACGCGAATGTCGTTCGCCGTGTACCCTGCGGCATACACCTCAGACAGATCGACGAAATACTTAAAGGAAAGCTTATCGCCCATTCGCGCCGGCCAAGCTGAGCGATTGTTCAGAATTGCTTTGATCTCGGTGAAGTTGGCGCCTTGCGTATTGATCCCTGCTTCGACGAAGATCTCATCCTCCGTCACCGGCTCAGGCTGCGGGAAATTGCTGAGCGGCTGCTGGCCTTGTCCATAGAGCAGATACATCTTAGCCAGAGCACCGGTGAAGCCGGCATTATAATCCGTCGCCACTTCGTTGTTGATATAATTGCGAACATCGTCTTCATATGAATCATCCGCGTTAGGTCCGCCGACTAAGGCGCCGTAGAGAATATGCCGATGGGAGGATGGAATATCGAGACTATCCGCATAAGAGCCGTGGGCCGTCCGATGGTGCGGTCTTTGCGGCGGATTGTTGCCGAAGCCTACCACATAGCTGCTGTTGCGCGGATTATCCCCCAGGATGTAGAGGATCTGACTTGTGGCAAAATCGCGGTATCTCTGCTGTTTGGCCGGATCCTGCACCCAATCGGAATAGACAAAGGCTAGATAGGCGGTCGTCGAGGCATAGCGCAGCGCTCCCCATTGATCTAAGTAAGCTAAGCCGCCGGGTGTGTAGGTGATGCGCCGACCATTCACGCCGACGGACCAATAATCCAGATGATTCTCAACGGCTTGGATATACCGATGATCGTTGGTGATCCTAGCCATGAGCAGCTGAGCGCCTTTGTGCACGTCGTCCCAATTGTGGGCCCATTCATAGCCCCAGCTGAGAATGTTCTCGCCGACGCTTCGCGCCTTGTTTAGATAGTTCTCATCCTCCGTCGCCAGATACAGCCACACCGCTCCCCACATCAATTCATCCTCATAACCGCTCCAGGAGTTGTAATAATCCCGCGCATCGGTGATGCTGTCGGAATACTTGCCCCGGTAGGTGTCGGCGAATTGGTAGAGTTCCTTCGCATGCTGAAGCAGCAGCTGCGAATAAGCGGCATCCGTTTCCTCGAAGATGATCGAGGCTGCGGCCAGCGCCGCTGCGGTTCCGGCTGCGAGGTCGGAACCTGGATGCTGCGCATCGATCTTGTATGCCGGGCGCGGCATCGGCATCACTTCCGCCGGCCCCCACCAGTTATGGTCGAGAGTGCCGTTGCCGACTTGGCCATAGAATTCATTGGGTCCCGTATGCGCCTTGATAAAATAATCCGTCGCCCATTTGATATTGTCCAGCATGTACTCCAGCTGCCCTGTCTGCTCATAGGCTTCTCGGTACTCATAAACGGACCATGCCAGCATCGTTGCACTGTAAGCCATCGGCAAGCCAAACTTCACATGATCGCCGGCATCGTACCAGCCGCCGGTCAAGTCGTGCCCCACATCCATCCCATCCTGCAAGCCCGAATCCCCACGCCAGTTCAGACGATTGTTCTCCGGCAATTTGCCGGAGCGCTGCGCTTCATAGAAGAGGATCGACTTCTGAAGAGCTTCGGCATAGTTATAATCCGTAACCGCTGCCTGCGCTTCCTGAACGCGGCCGACCAGGCCGTAGGATACGGATGCAGTGAGTACCGATGACAGCACGGCAACCTTTAAGGTTCGCTTGACGCCCTTGGTGATGCTCCATACATTCCTGCGCACTTCCTAACCTCCTTTACTGAATATTGAGCAAGAGAAGCTGTCTCTTACCCACTTATCTGTTATTACGATCACTTGCTGCATTTTCTGTCCGTCCTGCGATAAAAACAAAGAACCTTCCACACTTCCATCGAAGCATGGCGAATCCCGTCCCGCGATAAACAGATTATTAGATAAAAAAAAGACGCTGGAATCCAGCGTCTCGATCTTGCACCTTAATCATATAAATGATATTCATCTAAGTTCATCGATGAACGGCCATTCTTCCCTCTGTTCCGGTCAGGCAAGGCATGTATTTCTTGTCTTCCATTGTTATAGAAGATGATCAGTTCATCTGAAGTAATCGACGCCGATACATTCGCCAAGTTAGCTGCGCTGTAAGATTGGACAAGCTGTTTCACATCAATGCTCTCCTCTCCGGCGTTCGTCCCCTCCTGCGCTCCTATATACCAGCTCCCAATGACAACGATAACAAGTACCAACACTGCTGCTATTCCTATATAACCTGCTTTTTTGTTCATACACCACACATCCTATCTCTTAGATGATGTTAACGTTCATGATACTTATCACATGTACGATATCGCTTCAAGTTTAGATGTTCCGTGATGAACGTCACAGCATCTAAGGGGATCTTATGCCCAAATCCTGCATCAGCCCAGATCAGTCGTCCGATGAACAACATAATGTGAAGAAGCAGGAGAAATATCATGCATGCGAGGTATAGCGAACGATGCTTAAACTGATGTGCAAAGGCAAGATCCACCGCGCCGTGGTCACTGAGGCGAATCTGGATTATGTAGGCAGCGTGACGATCGATGAGCAGTTGATGAAGGAAGCGAATATCGAGCCCTATGAGATGGTGCAGATCACCAATCTGCGCAATGCTGCCAGATGGAAAACCTATGCGATCCCAGCTCCCGCCTGCTCAGGAACAGTCTGTCTTAATGGACCGCCTGCACACCTGTTCCACCCGCAGGATCAGGTGATCATCCTAAGCCTGGGCTTGTTCGATGAGCAGGAATTACGCCGATTGAGACCGCGGATCATCTTCGTGGATGAACACAATCAGATCGTGATACAAGAAGAATACGAATTATACAACAACCGAGGGGAAGTGAATTGGAGTGGTTTACAAGCGAGGTAAATTGACGAAGTATCGACTGTTGGCCAGGTCCAGCGAACTAGCCGCCGCTTTGCCGCCAACGCGGACACTGAACAAGGAGAATCTCAGCACTTACTTAAGCCGATACAAGAGCGTGATCTTGAAGCCGTCTTTCGGTTCGGGGGGAGCAGGCGTAATTGCCGTTTCAACGAAAGAACATCATACTTACCGGGTTCATTCCGGCAGATCCGTCGTCTATTGCACCGGCATGGATTCCCTCTACTCTGCCATTCGTAAGAAAAGACGCGGCCGGCTGTATCTCATACAGCGCAAGCTCAGCTTGGCGAAGGTGGGCAGCCGTCCCTTCGATATCCGCGTGATGGTGCAGCGGGAACGCGGGAAATGGATCATCTCCGGCCGACTAGCCAAAGTTGCTGGAGCCGGCTACATCATTACCAACTTGAGGCTTGGCCGGGGACGCGTACTTCCCCTCCGCACCGCCCTGCGCCGTTCGAATATCAGCGGGTTGGATGCAGATGAACTGATTCACCGCATCGACCGCCTCTCCCTTAGTTCCGTCCATCAGCTGAACCGGTATTATCGCTTGCGCAACGTCGGCCTCGATATCGGTGTCGATACGCAAGGAAGGGTATGGTTGATCGAGCCCAACTTTCATCCGGATCTGACCATGTTTCGTCGCCTCAAGGACAAATCGATCTATAGGCGAATTCGAGCACTGTCAGGAAGGAAAAAATAACGTGACGGAATAAGTCTACGAGCAAAGGCCTCCGTCACGCATATTGGATCAATGTTTTAAACTTTGGATAAGCTCTTTTAATTTATCCGCCGAGCGGTGCAAGAGTTGTTGTTCTTCTTCGTTCAGGTCAATATGCATCACTTCCCTGACCCCCTGCCGATCGACGATGCATGGGACTCCCAGGTAAACATCCGAAATGCCGTAGTAATCTTCCAACAAGGTCGATACGTTGAGCACCGCTCCTTCATCCCCCAGAATTGCCGCACAGATGCGGTCTAGGGCCAGTGCAATGGCATAGTAAGTTGCGCCCTTCTTCTCGATGATCTGATAAGCAGCATCCCTTGTATTTTCAAAGATGCGCTGCTTCGTCTCTTCATCCAGAATCAATTCGGAACCAGCGATATTCGCCAAGCTCCATACCGGCAGTTCGGAATCACCGTGTTCGCCGATGATATGCGCGTGTACGCTGCGCGGATCGATATTCAGATGCTCGCCGATCAAATAGCGGAAACGCGCACTGTCCAGCAGCGTCCCCGAGCCGATGACGCGGTTAGCCGGCCACTTCGAACGCTTATAGGTAAAATAGCTCATAATATCGACGGGATTCGAAGCGATGAGCAGGATCCCGTGATCATTGTACTTTAGCACATGGTCCACAATATCCTCGAAGATCGCAACATTGCGCTTTAAGAGATCAATCCGCGTCTCTCCGGATTTCTGAGCTGCGCCCGCTGTGATGATGATGATGTCCGCATCTTTGCAGTCTTCATAATCCCCGGCCCAGACCTTCACGCGGCCGAGATAGGGCATGCCATGGTTCATATCCAGGGCGTCGCCCTCCGCTTTATCGCGATTCACATCGATGAGGACGAGCTCATCCATGCGCTGCCTTAACAGCAGCGTATATGCCGTTGTAGAGCCTACTGCCCCAACGCCGATCACGACGATTTTCCTCTTCTTCATCAATCACATCTCCCTTTGCTGCACTTTTTTATCTCAATTAGACCCAGTATTATCCCCATCATAATATATTCCCTAGCTTAATTCATCCCCATCAATAAAAAAATCATACCTCTTCCTTCTGCAGCGAGCTCCTGCCTGAATCAACTTAGATGGACATACAGCCAACATCCGATGCGGACCAGCCGCTTGATTCTTCATGCCGCTATGATCAATAATAAACGGGAGATTGAGTTGATGGGAGGAACATCATTGAAGCAGACGCAGATCGTACACACCGAAGAAGAATTGCGCGCATGTATCGCGATCAGAACCAAGGTATTCGTAGAAGAACAGAACGTGCCGCTGGAATTGGAGATCGATGAATATGATCGTTCCCCGGATGCTTGCATCCATGTGTATGTCATTCAAGACGGCAAACCAGCAGGTACAGCCCGCTTGATCCCATACGACGAGGATACGGCGAAGATCCAGCGGGTAGCCGTACTGCAGGAATACCGCGGTCAAGGCATCGGCGGGATGCTTCTAACCGCCTTAGAGGGACAAGCCCGAGCACAGGGTGCTCGCCGTTGTATCCTCGATGCCCAGCTGCATGCGGTGCCGTTCTATGAGAAACAAGGCTATGTAAAACTGTCCGACGACACCTTCTACGACGCGGGAATCCTGCATGTACGGATGGTCAAAGAACTAAATGAATAACCTAAACAACAAGCATCCGCTCCCCGCACCATTCGAACTGCCGCGAGGGAGCGTATGAGTCTTTAACAGCAGTTCATATAGCTGCTGTTTTTTTATTGGGCGAATCGACAACCATGATGTTGATGTCAATGTAAATGCCGTAAAGATTTTACGTATATATGATCTATTTCCAAGCATATGGAACATAGGATGTTAATGTGATATCACTCTGATCATCTTAATCTAGGGGGAGATTCTATGTTCAAACGTGTCAACCGTCTGCCCATCCAACTGCCGAAACCGGATCATCCCGATCCCAATGCGGCCAGTGCCGTGCAGGAACTCTTAGGCGGACGCTTCGGTGAGATGTCCACATTGAACAACTACATGTTCCAGTCCTTCGCTTTTCGTAACAAGAAGAAGCTGAAGCCATTCTACGACCTGGTTGCCAGCATCACTGCGGAAGAAGTGGGCCATGTAGAGCTGGTGGCCAATACGATCAACCTGATGCTGATCGATTCAACCAAACCCGGGGATCCCGATTCGACACCGCTGGGAAACGGCACCGACAAGCGGAACACCTATTATTTCATTGATACGGCCCTTACGGCGAAACCCTGGGATTCCATGGGCAAAGCTTGGACGGGAGATTATGTCTTCAGCAGCGGCAATCTGCTGCTCGATCTGCTGCATAATTTCTTCCTGGAAACCGGTGCTCGTACCCATAAGATGCGTGTCTATGAAATGACCGACAATCCAACAGCCCGTGAGATGATCGGCTACTTGCTGGTTCGCGGCGGCGTACATATCCTGGCTTACGCCAAGGCCATCGAGATCATCACCGGCATCAGCTTGCCCAGGATGCTGCCGATCCCGAACCTGGACAATTCCAAGTTCGATTACGCCCGCAAATACGAAGAACAAGGCTTGCACCGCCGGCTGTACACCTTCAGCGATTCCGACTATCAGGACATCGCCTTGATCTGGAAAGGCACGCATCCGGAAGACGGCTCGCAGCTGGAAGCGGTCATCGGCACACCGGTCGGCTATCCGGTGCCGGATCTGCCGGCAGTCGATGAAACGTTTGCCCCGGGTATCTCGCCGGAAGACTTTGCGAAGATTTACAAGCAACTCAAAGATGCTGCTAATATCCAATAACGTGTGGAAGAAAAAACATCCGCTCCCGGATGATTTGAGGGAGCGGATTTCATATATCCAGCGGTGCTGATTTTTTTGATTCCCGATTAAGTTACAGCATCAGATACATTTCATATTATGAAAGCTCGTTTCGGGTAAAGTTAAGGCACTTAACAAATCCCATAAGCGATGTATGATTCGGAAAAACGGGTGTCTCCCCATCGAGAGCGATTACGGAATATTCCAAACTGTTGCCTTCAAGTCCGAAAAAGTGATTAAAAAATGCGTCCTTGGTCAGCTCGAACTTCACCAATCGGAGAAGCCCGTCTGAAAAGCTTCAAAGATCGCATCTTCATTCGTTTCCGTACATCTTCTGTATGTAATCATGTCCTTCGCCTCCTCCTGGGATTCCAATCTATTCGGTTGCCTTTATAAGGCTTCGATAATATCCCCTGCTGTAAGAGATGCTTCCGAATCACGCATAGCTGCAGCACGATCGCCAGCCGAAGCATGCCAATAAACGCCGGCGGCAGCAGCGGCAGTTCCATCCCATCCCTGTGCCAGCAGTCCGCCGATCATCCCAGCCAGCACATCTCCTGAGCCGCCTGTAGCCATGCCGGGATTGCCCGCCGTATTCACGTAGACGCTGCCGTCAGGTGCAGCGACGACCGTGCGCGCGCCCTTAAGTACCAGGATCACTTCATGCTGCTCAGCAAATCGGCGGGCGAGCTCGATGCGGCCGCGCTGCACCTCTTCCGTTGAGATGCGGCAAAGCCTTGCCATCTCGCCTGGATGAGGCGTCAGAATGGTCGGATGCCGGCGCTTAGGCCAAGATGCCAGCGGTTCATCGGAATCAGCCATCATGTTGAGCGCATCCGCATCCAGCACGAGCGGCAGTTCTATGGACTCCCACAAAGTTCTCAGCCAAGCCGTATCCCCTGCCCATCGCCCCATGCCGGGTCCGATCACCATCGCCTGCTTGCGCGCAGTCATCTCGACTAATGCCTGCGGGCCGATGCTGCTCCACTGACCGCTTCCGCCATCCGGCAGCCCGCTGATCATCACCTCCGGGAGCGTACCGGCAAGGGGCAGACTGAGGAGCTCAGGTACGGCCCAGGTCACTAACCCGGCGCCGGATCTTAAGGCTGCCTTCGAGCAGAGCCATCCTGCGCCGCTCATCGTTTTGGAGCCGGCGGCGATTAATACGTGACCGTATGTACCCTTATGCGTATCCGCCTCTCTGATTGGCGGGGTTGCCGCGCCGAACCGCTGGGCCAGCAGCGCTTCATTCAGAATGAACGTCCGCACCTGCTGCTGTTTGACCGCAGCTTCCGGTATGCCGATCGGCCTTACCACCACCTCGCCGGCCATCTCCGCACCCGGATACAGGATCAGTCCCCGTTTCATCAGGCCGAGTGCTGCTGTGACGGTTGCTCGTATACAGGGATCCGCCGTCTCGCCGGTGTCTGCGTTCAGCCCGCTGGGCAGATCCACAGCGACGATCGGCAATCCGCTGGCACATGCCTCGCGAATCAGGGAAGCATAGGGCTCACGCGGCGGACCCGATGCGCCGGTCCCCAGCAGCGCATCGATGATCCCGTCCCACTCCTCCCAATGGATGCGCATGCCCGGCTCATAAACGGAAGAGCGGATGCCGATCCGCGCAGCAAGATCTCTCTGGACAGCAACCTCTCCTTGCCAATCGTCAGGAGGTGTCGCATATAACAGATGCACGGCATAACCAGATTCCATCAGATGACGCGCTGCCACGATGCCGTCGCCGCCATTGTTGCCTTTACCCACGAGAACCAGCCAACGCGGCGCACGTGTCTCGTCCTTGCGCCCGCGTTGACGTCTGCTCTCCAGTCGGATCACTTCTTCCGCTACCGCTCTGCCTGCATTCTCCATCAACACGAGTGCCGGAATACCGATCTCATCGATCGCATACCGATCAATCGCTCTCATCTCCGCTGATGTAACCAGAATCATGCTGCAGCCTCCTTCGGATTTGGTCCGTATCGTATTCTGACTTTGCTCGGAATTGAATCGAGATCGATGCGTATAGATGCCATCAATGAGCAGACAGCTGAACCACGTGTTCCGTTGCGTACATCGGCTTATTGCCGAGATCCGTGCGGTAGAGATGGATCGTCTCGACACGCCAGGAATGCACCTGCAGTTGCTGCCACGCAGCCGCCAGTTCCTCATAGGGAAAAGCCGTGCCTTGATAGTTCCTGGATAAGGTCACATGCGGCCGATAGGGCCGATCCTCCGCCGGAAAATCCAGCGTATGCATCGCCTTAACCACTTCGGCTTGCAGCTTGTGGAGCGCCTCTAGATCACCTTGCACCCCCGCCCATAAGATTCGCGGCTGCTCCCTGCGGCCGAAGGTGCCGATACCTGACAGCCTCAGCTCAAACGGCGCTTGGGCGATCTTCCTGGTCAGTTCTTCTTTGACGCGCTGCAATCGTTCCGCGCCGCAGTCACCCAGGAACTGCAGGGTAACATGGAAATCCTCCTCATACACCCATTTGCGAAAAGGATATTCACCTCTCTGCCGTTCACACCAGGCATGGAGCATCTGCTTGATGTCCGGGGGAAGCGGGACGGCAACAAATACTCGTTTCTCATCATTCATTCAGATCACCAACATCTTAGGTTATGGATCAATCTCATCCTTCATATATTCCTGTAAAAATTATACGACAAATACAACGGGGATTCGAATTCAATCCTTATCCCCGGCGGCTGAGGTGTTGGCAGATCCATCTTCTACCTTCATTTCAACTCTTCATCGCTTGCTTCGCTTTCGGCATCCATAGGGTGAATACCGCCCCCTGCCCGATTTCGCTGTCCACGGTAATTCGTGCTTGATGAAGCTCGGCGAGCTGCCTCACGATCGCCAGTCCCAAACCGCTGCCCTTATGCCTGCTGGTACGCCCGCGATCGACTTTGAACAGGCGCTGCCAGATCAGCTCTTGATCCGCCTTCGAGATGCCGATGCCCGTATCGGCGATCGCGATGCGCACCTCATCCCCGTCTTCTTCGGCGCTGATCGTAATCAAACCGTTCTCTGTAAATTTGACCGCATTTTTGACGAGATTGTTCAAGATCTGCTCCAGCCGGTCCGGATCAGCGATTACGGGAGGCAAGGGTTCCTTTAAACAAAGCTGGATCTCATTGCCGCGTTCTTCCGCTTCATGACGGAATTTGAACTGCACTTTCTTCAGCAGCGAGGCGGCGTCCACCGGCTGAAGCGCCAAGCGGATCTCATTGTTCTCCAGCCGGGTCAGATCCATGATATCATCGACGAGGCGGTTCATATGGATGGTTTCGTTGTAGATGATTTCATAATATTTTTGCCGGCCCTGTTCGTCGATCAGACCATCTTGTAAAGCTTCGAGAAAACCCTGCATCGCTGTGAGCGGCGTGCGCAGCTCATGGGAAGCATTCGCCAGGAAGTCCAAGCGAAACTGTTCCAGCCTGGTCTTCTCCTTGTCCGATTGCTCGAGCTTCTCCGCCAATTGATTGATCGTGGCTGCCAGTTCGCCGATCTCATCCCTGTGCTTCGTCTCGATGCGCTGGCTGTAATCCCCCATGCCGATCTTCGAGGCGGCCCGCTCGATCTGCTGCAGCGGCCGGGTGATCGACCAGGACATATAATAAGCCGCACCGCAGCAAAGGACGATGCAGATCTGGGTCACCCAGAGAATCGTCTCCCGCACATCTTGAACCGTCTTGTTCAAAGCGGTAAGCGGCGAGTGCAGGATGATGCCGCCGTAGATGCGGTCTTCCTTGCCCCATGGGACGACAACAGACAACAACGGCTCCGTCAGCTCACCAAAATTCAGATTCACCTCCGCGGTCTCCCCGGACAGAATCTTCGCAACGACTTGTTCATCCAACTTCTTGCCGACGGCAATCTCCTCTTGGGATGAGCTGGCGATGATCTGCCCCTGCTCATCGAACACCCAGATCCGTGAATCGAAGGCCTGATCGAGGAAGACGAGCATCGCCTTCACATCGTCCGGCATATGCGGGAAATCGCGGATCGCGAGATTCACCTTCTTCGCTTTGCGCACCATATCTTCCTTCTTGGAATTCGTGATATATGTTTCGGTCACATATGATAGAGTGAACCCGACGACGCCCAGGCTGATCAGCACGGTGCAGACATAGATGAGCAGCAGGCGGAAGAACATGCTTCGCTTAATCATGAACAACCTCGAATTTGTAGCCGATCCCCCAGACGGTATGTATCACTTCGCCGGGATAGGCGCTTAATTTCTTGCGTACCTTCTTCACGTGGACATCCACCGTGCGAATATCCCCGAAGTAGTCATACCCCCACACCTGCTCCAACAGCTGTTCCCGAGTGAACACCTGCCCGGGCGTCTTCGCCATATGCGCCAGCAGATCGAACTCCTTAGGCCGAAACGGTACTTTCTCGCCGCCGATGATCACCTCGCGCCGATCCAAGGAGATCGTGAGTCCCTCAAAGACCAGATCCCCCGTCTTGCCTTCCTCCTGAGCGGCCGCTCCCCGCTGGATGCGCCGGAAGATCGCCTTGATCCTGGCGACGAGTTCGCGGGGACTGAAGGGCTTCGTCACATAATCATCTGCACCGAGTTCCAAGCCGAGCACCCGGTCGAACTCCTCGCCCTTGGCCGTGAGCATAATGATCGGCAAATCCGTATGCTTCAAGATCTCGCGGCAAGCCTCATAGCCGTCCATCTTCGGCATCATCACATCGAGGATCACGAGATCCGGCGTTCCGGACAGCGCCTTCTCCACGGCTTCTTCGCCGTCCTTGGCTTCGATCATCTGAATCTGCTGCTGTGTAAAATAGAGGCGGATAATCTCCCTTACATTCGGATCATCATCCGCTACTAATACCTTCAAACCATTCATGTTCTCTCCCAATCCTTCCCATAGAAGTTAGTCTGTGTGTATATATGACGTGTGTAACGCCCGCAAAGGTTACAGGCTGTGGTGAAATTTGCACATAAAAAGAAGACCCCGCTTGCTGCGGGATCTTCGTCTCCATCATCCATTGGGCCCTTCACAGTCGCTCAACGGACCGAGTTTTTTTCATGTTCTCTTCATTCATTGGATTCTTCTAAGTCGGCATCGTCATCAGCATCATCCGCAGCTTCTATTGCGGCGTCTGCAGCATCATTCTCTGTTTCTTGATCCAATTCATCTTCGGTTTCTGCATCGGTATCTGCTGCCTCATCTTCGGAATCGAATCCTTCCTCTGTTTCCTGGTTCTCATTGACCCCCGTTGTTTCATTCAAGTTTTCATTCACTGCGGATTCATCGTTCAGATCCACATTAGATGCAGTGCTTTCATTGCATGCTGCAAGAGTCGCCGCAAGCAGTAGAGACAATGCTGCCAATGCTGCTTTCTTCTTCATAAAAATCACCCCTTGGTTGATTTGTTGTTGCAATTAAGAGATTAGCGGATGAGTTTGACCAAACTGTGGTGATTTTATGATCGTTTTGTAAACATTTGTGAAAGTTTTGGCATGGTTCTTACTGCGAAGACATCACAAAAAATCATCCAAGATTAAGAAGGATGATTTTCGTTAATGAATATTGCGGCTTTGTACATGGTCGGCCGAAAACAGGAGGTGGGATAAGCCGACCATCTGATTAAGGGTTAGTGGATCTTGAATGGGGATCGGAGGGATAGTTATGACTTTCTACCTATATCGTACAACGCCTAAAGAAAAAATGCAAGCCCTTGTTAAGACGCAATAAGAAAAAAATCGAGTCAGAACCGCTTCCAAACGGCTCTGACTCGATTCTCACACTGCCAACCTATTCACGGTTCCAAGATGATGTACACGCTCTTCTCCCTTCCGACCCAGGTCACTTCCGCACCCAAGGCTTGGCTGATGAAGCGGATCGGCACAAGGGTCGTCTGGTTCAAGAAGATCGGCGGCTGATCCAGCATCATCCGCTCACCGTTGAGATAGACGGTTTCGCCTCGGATCAGGATCGAATCGGTGCCGCGCACCGCCGTGATATCACCGCTTGCCGGATCCCAATTGACCTTGGCTCCCAAGGCTTCGAAGATCACGCGCATCGGTACGAGGACGCGCTGATTCCGCGTTACGGGATCCTGCGGGAAGGCAAGCTGCCTGCCGTTCAGATAGACGCGGATCGGGCTTTCGTAATTGAGATGATCGATTTTCTCTGTTCGCATCGTGGACAAGTACATCTTATAAGTGCCTTGGAATTGATCCAAGTACTCTCCGGTATATACGTTGTAGACGATATAGGAAGGAGTAACTTCATACAGATGATATTGCTTATGTTCCGTTCCCTGCAGCAGGACCTGCTTCTTCGTTCCATCCTTGCTCATGCGAATGATTGTCCCGGTATCGAAGGTTTCGAAGATCAGATCATCTCCGACCACGTGCAATTCTCCCGAGCTTTCCGCGCTCAGCATCACCTTGTTGGAACCGTCCGCATTCATGGCATACAGCTTGCCCGTCGGAATGATCCCGCTGGTCAGATCCTCTGCATTGCGATAATAGATGCGGTTATCGATGACTTGAAAATCTCCGCGGATCACCGCCAGATCCCGTTCTTCACTGCCGTCCAAGCGAACGGCATGGATGACGGAGGTGCTGTTCCAATTCCACCCTTGATCTTCGGACGAGTTCGCTAAGTAGAGGATCCAGCCGTCGACGATCTGCATATCGCCGCGGTACTCCGTGCCTCTGACATCGCTCAGCACTTCCGGCGGACCGCCCGTATAATGAATGCGAACCGGATAGCCGGCTTCATTGTAATCAATGGCGCTCGGCCACCAGGTATAGATATATTCCCCATCAAAATATTGCGCTCCGAGATTAATCGGACGCTCAGCCCGCTGATCATAACTGTTCAGCACATAACGTCTTGGATCCCGTGGATCTTCCACGCGGAAGGTTCGCGGGAAGCGAAGCAGTTCGCCGTATCGCTCACCGAGCTTCATCTTCTTCAAATAGCTGTCTTGGATGTAATACATCACGTCGCCGTCAGTCCGCAGGAAGCGATGCCTGCCGTCAATCACAATCTCCGTCACGCCGGTTGTCTGATGACGCCGAGTCATATACATCCGTGTATAGGATGCAGCATCAGTTCCGCCGCCAAACTCACTGTTCACATCTTCTTCATACATATATTGGGATTGATAGATCCAGCCGTCGTGTTCGAACAAGGTCCTGCGCATCACCAAAGTACCGCGGAGCTCGGCGGGCAGAGCATTCAGATCATAATGCACTGGATTTGCGGCCAAACGGGGATCGAGCCGCAGGATCTCGCCGGCGATGAACTGGCGTTCCCCGTCCCACACGCTTCCAATCACCGCCAGATCGCCATTGCTCATCTGCACCATGTGGATCTGTTCGTAAGCATAATGAAGCATAGGTCCTGCATCCCAGCGGTCAGCGGCAGGATGATAGATCTCCGTTGTCTTGAGTCTGCCTTGCACACCAATCCCGCCTGCTGCCAGCACTCGGCCGTCCGGAAGAAGCACGGCATCCGCATAGGCGCGAGCTTCCCGCATGGGAGCGATGCGGCGCCATTCATTGCGCTCCGGCAGGAAAACCAAAGAGGTCACCGAGGGCAGGATCGTACCTCCCGCAGATTGCGATCCTCCTGCCAACAGGAAAGACCCGTCAGCCAGCGGAGCTGCTGCGGAGAAACGAAGCAGATAGGGCTGGCTGGAGATCGTCTTCAGCTCACCGCTCGCTGGGTCGTATAGATGCCCATGGGCAAAATAATCCCGCAATCCGCCGCCGTAGTTAAGTATGAGACCGTCAGCATTTTGCACCAATTCATTGGCCGTGTAGACCATCTTATCGAGTTCCTGCCACTCATCCGCTTCCGGATCATATGTATAGGCGATATGCTGAAGCTGACCATAGAGGGTATAGCTTCCCATCAGCAAAACGTTCCCGTCCTCCATCGTCACCGCTTGGGCCGTCGGACGGTTCAAGATGTAACCGGGAAGCTTCGATACAAGCTGTGAATTCCCCGTCTTCGGATCGTAGATCACAGCAGCGTTGTATCCGCTGCCGCTTTCCTCCTCTCCGCCGATCAACAGCACTCGGCCGTCCTTCAGCAAAGCTGCAGCAGCGGGCAGCTGAATCGGCGATTGTCCCGACTTCGTCCAGCTGTTGCTGCGGCCGTCATAGATCCAGATGTCTCCATCATAGGTCACAGCCATGACTTGTTGATCATGCAAAGCTAAGACATGAAGCAAGGAATAATAATCGATTTCCAACTTAGGAATGGGCTGAAAATTTCCAATCTTAGCAGGATTGGACGACGCCGCTTTCACCTCTGCGGTCGATGCGGGAAGCAGGATGGTGAGAGCCAGCACGAACGCCAGCAAACCTGTACCCGCTTTTTTGAGTCTGCATCTCATGCTGTTCATCTTATCTTCCTCCATCTAGCTGTCAATGATGATAGATTTTTTCAAAGGGTGTGACTTTTTTATTATAACTTATTTCCTATTAGCTTGTCTCTTGTTATGTACTCTTGATATTCCGATTAACAGATTCTTGATATATCCATTTATTGCAATATTCGCTGTTCGTTCGCTTTCAATGCCGGACGCTTAAATGATAGAATAGAGTTATCTTAGATGAGGAGGGTTCCAATCTATGGGCAAGTTTGAACATGTCGATGCACTGCTTAAGCGCTTCACCGAAACCGGCGGACCGGCAGGAGTGGCGTGTGCCGTTGCACAGAACGGCAAGATTCTCTACGAAGGCTACCATGGCCTGGCCGATCTGGAACAGCAGAAACCGATCACGCCGGAGACCGTGTTCCGCCTCTACTCGATGACGAAGGTGATCGTCTGTACCGCTGGTATGATGCTGTACGAACGAGGTTACTTTAACCTGCACGATCCTTTGCATGAATATATTCCGGAGTTCAAAGATGCACTGGTATACAAACAAAAAGAAAATGGTGAATACATAGCGGTCCCGGCACTGAGAGCACCGCGGATTCAAGATGCCTTTACGATGTCCATCGGCTATCCGTATCCTGAATGGAGCGATACACCGACAGGACATGATCTGACAAAGCTGCACCGAGAATTGGCAAGCGATCCTTCCAAGTTCACTTTGCAGAATGTGGTCCGAACCGCCGCGAAGGTACCGATGCTCTTCGAACCGGGAGAGCACTGGCAATATGGATTAGGCCATGACATCGTCGCTGCGCTGATCGAGGTCGTCTCCGGCCGCACGATTGGAGAATTCCTGCAAGAGGAGATCTTCGATCCCCTCGGCATGAAGGATACCGGATATCGCTTCCGCGGCGATATCGCTAAGCGCATGGCGACGGTCTACGAGATCAGCCCTGAAGGGCGCAAGCCGGCAACGACGATTCCTTTCGATGCTTACCATGCCCCCGATTCCAAATATGAAGGCGGCGGGGCCGGTTTGTATTCGACCGTCAGGGATTATCTGACCTTCTCTCAGATGCTGGCTAACGGCGGCGTGCACAACGGCGAGAAGATCATCGGCCGCAAGACCATTGACCTTATGCGGACGAACTATCTCAATGAGACCCAGTTAGCAGAATACAGCGGTGTTCCGTATCATGCGGGCTATGGCTATGGACTGGGCGTGCGCACGCTGATCGATCCGGTGAAGGCCAATGCGAACAGCTCGCTTGGGGAGTTCGGCTGGAGCGGCATGGCCGGCACATGGACATCGATCGATCCAAGCGAAGGCCTGTCGATCGTCTATATGCATCAGACCTTCCCGCATATGGAAGAATACTACCACCTGCGGCTGCGCGCTGCGGTATACGGATGCCTGTAATCAGCTGATCACTGAATCTGCTGATCATCGAAATCGAAGATGAACGGCATGAAGAAACGCCTGTGACCATAGAAGTTAGGTCACAGGCGTTTATCACTTAGGAGGAAGCGATCCTCATCCTCGCAGAACCGATGAGCTCCTCTCCCCAATACAGCTCCATCAGGTCGCCGTCCTCGATCGGGCCTACACCGGCCGGCGTGCCGGTGAAGATCACATCCCCCGGTCCCAGGCCGTAGAAGCTGCCGATATGCTGGATCAATTGATCCAATCCGAAGATCATCTCATCGATCTGTCCGCGCTGCCGCTCTTCGCCGTTGATGCGAAGTGAGTAAGAGCAGGCCGACAATTCCCGCATCGGATCACCGGTAAGTTGATGAAACTTTGTGATCGGTGCAGCATGCCGGAAACCCTTCGCGGCAAGCCATGGATGCTGCTTGCTCTTCAATTCATGCTGCAGATCCCTTAGCGTGAGATCGAGTCCGAGGGCGAAAGCATCGATAAGCTCGGAGACACTGGCTCCAGGGACGAAGGCGCCGCCGATGCGAATGACGAGTTCAGCTTCATAATGGATCGCGCCATGGTCTGCCGGCAGTTCAATCACTCCGCCGTCCATCGGCACAAGCGCATGGGTCGGCTTAAGGAAGATCAGCGGGCTTTCGGGAATCTCATTGCCCAGTTCAGCCGCATGCAGCCGATAGTTTCTGCCCACGCAGTAGATATTGCGAATCTCATTCATGGTACATTCCTCGTTTATGGGTTATCGTATCCTCTTCTTCTGACTAGTTTCTGACTAACGGCTCTTGATCAGCAGTTCAACGGCTTCCTGAATCAAGCGATCGGATGCCTCTCCAGATGCCTGCTGCTCAACGATGCACTGGCCCAGGTTCTTCGCGACGATATAGGCGATGGCTTTATCCGTTGCGTTGCGTATAGCCGTAAGTTGGCTGACTACGTCTTTGCACGGCTTCTCATCCTCCATCATATTCAACACGCCGCGGACCTGCCCTTCGATCCGTTTCAACCTTCTCTTCACATCATCGTCATATTTCATCATGCCTCTCACCTCATTTGTCATACCACGGAGGTTCAAACCGCCGGCTGCAGCTGCATTCACTAACAAGCACAGCATTCCTGACTGCGATCGCCCAGGCCCTCCTTCATCTGCTGCCGCCATACGAAACCATACAGCTGGGAATAACCAGCTTTCTTCAAGATTTTAGCAGCTCTATGAATCGCATATGGAGATGAAGCGACGATGAAAAGCTTCCGCCCTTCCTCAAGTTCCTTGAGACTGACGAAGGGAAGCCGGCCGATATAGATGTTGATCGCGTCCTTTAGATGCTTCTGTTCATAGTCCACAGGATCCCGGACATCGAGAATCTGCACGGGTTCCTGTTCCTTTATATGACATAACTCCTCCATGCTGACGAACACCAATTCCTTGACAGGTCGTGCACGGAGATAGCGAACGATGAAGAACAAGAACAACAAGCTGATGCCCGCATATAACCTTATCATAACCTCCACTCCTTTAGAGGTTCCCAAGTTGGCTGATCGATTGCTCGCACATTTAATCATACCTGTGTGCAAAAGAAACTTGCAAGAAATATTTGATCCTGTTATTATACTTATACCCCTATATGTATTATAATGATTTGGCATATCAAGGTCAATGTTCAGTTTAAATGTCCAAGGAGGTTCCATACATGGCTAAGAAGATCCTAATCGTCGGCGGTGTTGCCGGCGGCGCCACTGCTGCAGCACGTCTGCGCAGGCTGGATGAACATGCGCAGATCATCATGTTCGAACGGGAGGAACAGATCTCCATCGCCAACTGCGGGTTGCCGTATTATATAGGCGGCACCATCCCGCTGCGCCAGCAGCTGCTTGTACAGACTCCCGAAGCGATGATGCAGCGTTTCCGCATCGATATTCGCACGAAGAGCGAAGTGATCGCCGTACATCCAGAACGCAAAACGGTAACCGTCAAAGATTCAGCTAAGGGCACCTATGAGGAAAGCTATGATGTCTTACTGCTCTCCCCCGGGGCCAAACCCATCCTTCCGTCTATGCCTGGCATAGAAGATGAGCGGATCTTCACCCTGCGCAATATCCCGGATACGGACCGCATCATGGATTACATCGAGAAGCATCAAGTGAAGCGGGCGGCTGTCATCGGCGGGGGCTTCATCGGCATCGAGACAGCGGAGAATCTCATCCAGCGCGGCATCGATACGACGGTGATCGAAGCTGCTCCCCAGATCCTCGCTCCTTTCGATGCCGATATGGTCACCTACGCACAGAAAGAACTAACGGATCACGGCATCCGTTTGATCTTAAACGACCGTGTGCAGGCCTTCCGCAGCCAGCCGAACAGTCTCATCGTAGAATTGGCTAGCGGAGACCGGCTCGGTACGGATCTTGTGCTTATGGCAATCGGAGTGCAGCCGGATACCGAATTCCTGCGTGATTCGGGGATTGAGCTTGGACCTCGCGGACATATCATCGTAAACGCGCATATGCAGACGAATATTCCCGAGATCTATGCCGTCGGCGATGCGGTGATGGTCTCCCACCTCGTCCACGGCGAGATGACGGCGATCCCGCTGGCAGGTCCGGCGAATAAGCAAGCCCGCATCGCAGCCGATCATATCTGCGGCCTGGACAGCGCTTATCGCGGCAGTCAAGGGACCTCGATCATCAAGATCTTCGGTCTTACCGGCGCGGCGACGGGCTTGAATGAGCGTTCCCTTAAACAAGCAGGAATCGATTACCAAACGGTGCATCTCCATCCGGCTTCCCATGCTTCCTATTATCCAGGCGCTGAACCCATTGCGCTGAAGCTGCTCTTCGACGGCAGCGGCCGCGTTCTCGGCGCGCAAGCCTTCGGCCGGGATGGCGTGGACAAACGCATCGATGTCATCGCCGCGGTGATGCGTATGAACGGCACCGTCGACGATCTCGCAGAATTAGAACTGGCCTATGCACCGCCCTATTCCTCGGCCAAAGATCCAGTGAATATGGCGGGATTCATCGCCCAGAATGTGCTGTCGGGCCGAACCCAGATGATCACCGCCGATGAACTGGAGCGCAAGGACCCAGCTGCGATCACCCTCATCGATGTTCGCAGTGAAGCGGAGTTCCTCTTCGGCCACATCGAGGGTGCGGTGAACATCCCGGTGGATGAGCTGCGCGATCGCCTGCATGAGATCGACACTTCGAAGGAAGTAATCGTATACTGTCAAGTGGGACAGAGAGGCTACACCGCAGCCCGCATCCTCGCCCAGCGGGGAATCCTTGCGCGCAATCTCTCGGGCGGTTACCGCAGTTATATCATGGCAAAGTATGCTTAAGCGCGCGGGGGAACAGACTGCAAGGGATGAAGCGTATTCGACGACATCGATTCGGTATGCGCAGCTGGATCATCGCGATCTTCGTCAGCATCTCCCGTGCTCGCTTCGCCGCTCCTTCTATCCCCTTGATCGGTTCGCCGCGGCCGCGCAGCTTGGAGACATTGACCGCCACTCCGCCGCCGATCTGATGATCTCCATGGATGACATTCGCTTGTTTGCGGACAAAGTAATCCATTCTTCAGAGATCCTTAGAGATACTACTCATGAATTCTGAACACCCGAAGGGCGCCGAGCTGATCAAGCACGGCGCCCTTCAATATTGCATCATTCATTTTGTCATTGGATTCGTTGTTTCATTCGTTATTCGATGCTCTCGCTGTTGTATTCGATGTGTTCTTCTTGTGCTTTGAGCGGGATAATCAACTCATCCTGCATGCTGCCATCCTTCGCACTGCTGACATAGACAATCAGCATGAGGTTCGGCTGCGAAGCCTTGTCGTAGCTCACTTCAAACTGAAACCTGCCCCATGCGGGAGCACCGGCCTCAGCATCGGCATATCCCTCCTGCAGGATGCGATGCCCGTCTTCCAGCATCCAACGGAATGCTCCTTCGAATACACGCGCTTCTCCTTCTACGACGAACGTATTGTCGACGACGGTGTCCGGTTTAGGGGAATAGATGCGGAATGCTTCGTTCTCCGCAGCGATATTCGGCAGGATCTCAGCATCCTCCGCATCGACGCGCACGGTCACGGGTTCATCGATATACATATGATGCACGAGGACGACCGTCCAATAGTCCTGCTCCTCGCTCAGGGAAACTTCCTTCACTGACCAAGGACCGGTCAGCTCTGTCTGGGCTTTAAGCGCCGCGCGCACGGCATCCGCCCTAGATACAGGAAGTTCGCTTTGCTCCTCCAGCAGCACGATCTTGGCTGCCTCCGCCTGCATCGGATAAGATTCGGCAACAGGTCCAACAGACCATGCTTCCACGCGTGAGCCAATCGTCAGTTCCGTATAGTCGACGGTTGCTCCTGATGCGTCGCTGATCACCGTCTCCTCATCCACGGTAAGCGCGTAGGCGTCGATATAATCCTCACCGCCTTGTTCCATATAGGTGGTGACGATGAGGCTCGTATCCGTCTTATCGATGATCTCCCCTTCGATCGCCAGCTGAGCGATCTCAGAACCCTTGACAGCTTCATTCTCTTGAACCGGAGGAGTAGTCCCATTCTCTGGTTCGTTCACGTTGTTCTTACTGCCTCCCATACAAGCCGTCAACATTAAGAGCAATGCGGCGACGATCACCATCAACTTTCTCATCTTCCATAGATGTCTCATGTTCTCTCAACTCCTTCCTTCATAGCATCAGACGCAGAAACATCCAAAAGGTTTCAATTCTTATCCAGATCTGTTCTGTTATATTCTGTTATCTACGCAGACGTTTATGCGTTCGCAGCTCGCAGGCAAGCTGTGAAGGAGTTTGGATTGTTTATTCTCTACGCTTTTTTCCATCGCATATTCCCTATATCCCTTATCAATTCCGCCGTCCAGAACATAACTTGTGCTGTCCGCTCTTTAAGTGTAGCGAGCCAAAACCCGGTCCACAGAAGGTCCATATGCTTCGCCGAAGTGAATCAGATGAACCATAAGATAATAGAGCTGATATAAAGGTTTGCGCTCCTCATAATCAGGCAACAGCGGGTATGCCTCCTGATAGGCAGCATAGAATCGGTGCGAGAAGCCGCCGAAAAGCTCGGTAAAGGCTAGCTCGACCTCACGATTGCCATAGTAGACGGCAGGGTCGATAAGAATCGGCTTTCTATCGAGGTCGGCGAGCCAGTTGCCGCCCCACAGATCGCCGTGAAGCAAGTTGGGCTTACCTTCATCTGCGAGGTATGTATCCAGCTTGTTGAGCAATTGACGGAATCTCTTCCGTCTGATTTCCGTCAGCCGTCCCTGCTCTTCGGCCATCTTAATCAGCGGAAGCAGTCTTTGCTCACGATAGAAGTTCACCCACGAGGAGTCCCAGCGGTTCGACTGCGGCAATACGCCGATATAGTTGTTCTGCTTAAAGCCGTATTGTCCCGTGACCGAAGCTTGGCGATGTACTGCGGCCAACCCTTGACCGAGCAGCTCTTCTGCGGAATCGGTTTTCGGCCCCCTTTCGATCCATTCGAGGACGATCATCCCTCCCGTCTGCCCAGGGATCGCTCCCGCATAATGAACCGCCGGGACGGAAAGTCCTCCCGACTGTTGCAGCACCGCAAGTCCTTCTGCCTCACAGAGGAAAACATCCGCAGACAGATCATCACGGTACTTGACAAAATATTGCTCATCTTGAGCTTCTACATACAGCGATACTCCGATATCGCCTCCTTGAACCTCATGAATCGTGCGGATCCTCGATCCGATGGTCTCTTCAAGAGCCTTTCGTATACTCTCCTGTTTCATATACGAACCCTCCGTATGCATTCCTTGCTGCTCGTACATCTCAACGCTTACATATCATAGCAGCTAACCTTGGTTATCTCTTGTTCATCTTGCCTGCCAACCGTATATCATAAATGGTATCATAGCGAACTTGCTATTTCCTAATCCCAACACAAAGACGAAAATCCGCTCCCGCTCGGGATCGGATTTTCGTCCGGCTCTTAGCGAACACGCCTCTTCTCATCCATCGATCGTCGCGTCGTTTGCTGCGGGTTGGATCTTCTTCCCCAGCAATCCATGCACCGGCGAGAACAGGAAGCTGAAGAGGAAGATCAGTCCCGTGGCGAAGGCCATGGAGGCGGAAATCGAGGTATCCAACAGGTAAGCCATATAGTAGCCGATGAAGGCGGAAGCGATGCCGAAGATGCTGCTCAACACCAGCATCACAGGCAGCCGATCCGTCCACAGATAAGCCGACGCCGCCGGCGTGATGAGCATGGCGACGACCATTATGGCACCTACGGCATCAAAGGAAGCCACCGTCGTCACGGATACCAGTCCCATGAACAGATAATGCATCGCCGCAACCGGGATGCCGAGGCTCGCTGCTAAGCCCGGATCAAAGGAGGTGATCTTCCACTCCTTGTAGAAGGCCAAGATCATCGCTAGGATCACGATGAGGACGATCAAGAGCAGCAGTGTCGCCTCCGGGATCTCACCGATAAAAGGAAAGGAGACTGTCTTCCAAGGGATGAATGCGATCTCCCCCATCAGCGCATGCTGGACATCCAGATGCACATTGCCGACGGAGGTGGAGATCAGGATTACGCCGATGGCAAAAAGCGTGGTAAACACAACGCCGATCGAGGCATCCTCCTGAACTCCGCGGTTCGAGAGCCACTGAACCAAGATCGCCGTAACGAGGCCGGCGATCGCCGCCCCGATGAGCATGTGGACCCCGCTCAGGCCGCGTGTGATCAAATAGGCAATGACGATGCCGAGCAGCACCGTATGACTGATCGCATCCGCCATCATCGCCATCTTGCGCAGGATTAAGAATACACCGATCAAACTGCAGGACAGACCAACCAGCGAAGCGGTTAACAAGATCCAAGCGGTATAACTCAACTTAATGCTCCTCCTTAATCAAGTGTCGGGATACGGGCGCTGCCCGGCTCACTTGCTTCTTCTTCATCCTGTGTTCCACCGACTGCGTAAGCCATCCCTTGCGAAGGCCGAAAAGGATGGACAGGGCGAAGATGCCGGCGGCGGTCACAACGATGAAGGGACCCGTTGGCCAGCCGGAGCCCAGGGTGCTTACCAGCGTGCCGATTGCACCGGACAACCCTCCGAAGGAAGCAGACAGCAGGAGCATGCGCGCGAAGGAATTGGTCCAATATCTCGCACTGACCGCCGGGATGATCAGCATCGCCGCCATCAAGATGACGCCGACCGCTTGAATTCCCATCACGATCGTCATCACAAGCAGCGCCGTATATGCCGCATTCATCCCCTTGATCGATAGACCCTGCCCTTTCGCGAAGTTCGGATCGAATAAGTAGATCTTCCATTCTTTGAACGAGAGTGTGATGATCAAGACCACCACCAGGGCCAGGACCATCATCATATAGACATCCGAACGCAGCATCGTGGCGGCTTGGCCGAAGATGAATTTATCCAATCCCGCTTGATTGCCGCCTGTTGTGCGATTGACGATGGTAAGCAGCATGATTCCGAACCCGAAGAAGACGGACAGAACGATGCCCATCGCGGTATCTTCCTTGATCCGGCTCGCCTGTGTGACCCATTGAATCAGATAAGCGCCGACCAGCGCACTGATCCCGGCACCGATGATCAAGAGCAGGAGGTTCTTCTCTCCGATGATCATGAAGGTGATGACGATGCCGGGCAAGGCAGCATGGGAGAGAGAGTCACTCATGAGGCTCTGCTTCTTCCAATAGGCAAGGCAGCCGATCATACCGGCGGCTGTTCCCAGCAGCATCGTGCTGAACAATACCCATTGCGTATTGCTAGACAACAGGATGGGCATGGTAAGCCTCTCCTTCCATCCAGCGCAGTGTCCCTCCGTAGGTCCGGGCGATGTTCTCTCTGGTGAACACGTCCTCCGTTCTTCCGTGCTCAATCACCGTTCGATTCAACAGGAGGACATGGTCGAAGTATTGATCGACCGTCTGCAGATCATGGTGTACGACCAAGACGGTCTTCCCCTTCTCCTTTAATTCACGGAGAATTGCCATAATCGCGCGTTCGGTGGCGGCATCTACGCCGGCCAGCGGCTCATCCATGAAATACAGATCGGCATCTTGCACTAAAGCTCTAGCCAAGAAGACACGCTGCTGCTGCCCGCCGGATAATTGGCTGATCTGCCGGTCTGCATATTCTTCCATGCCCATCTTGGCTAAGGCTTCAAGGGCTTTTCTTTTGCGCTCTCTGCGCGGCAGCCGGAACCAGCCGATCTGCCCGTACAGCCCCATCATCACGACATCCAGGGCATTCGTAGGAAAATCCCAGTCCACCGACCCGCGCTGCGGCACATAGCCGATTCGCTTCTTCACCTTGGTCAGGTCGGTGCCGAAGAAACGCACTTCCCCCGTCAGACGCGGATGCAGATCCAGCAGGGTCTTGATCAAGGTCGACTTGCCCGCGCCGTTCGGACCGACGATACCGGTCAGCGTCCCTGCCTGCACCGTGAAATTGACATCATATAACACCGTCGTCTTGCGATATGCACTCGATAGATTCGCCGCATCCAGTACCTTCATCCCGCTCACTCATCCCTTGTCAATGCTTGATAGATCGTATTCACGTTGTGCCGATACATGCCGATATACGTTCCTTCCTCCGTTCCTGCTTCGCCCATCGCATCCGAGAACAGCTCCCCGCCCAGCTTGACCTCGGTCCCGCGCTGGGTCGCTCCGTCAATAACGGAACGTATCGTATCCTCTGAAATCGTACTCTCCACAAACACGGCCGGGATTTGCCGCTCGACGAGCAGTTCGATGATGCTCTGAATATCCGAGAGTCCGATCTCATCCTCTGTACTCAGTCCCTGCAGACCGACGACCTCCATGTCGTGCATGCGCCCGAAGTAACCGAAGGCATCATGCGCAGTCACGAGTACCCGTTGATCAGGCGGTATGCTCTTTAGTTTGGCAGCTTCTTCGCGAAGCTCTGCCAACTTGGCAAAATAGGCTTGCTTATTCTCTTCAAATAATTCCGCATCATCCGGCGACAACTTCTTAAGTTCCTCTACTGCTTCCTCCAATGCCATCTGCCACAGATCGATATCGAACCAGATATGAGGATCAACGGCTCCGTCTTCATCGGTGAGCAGACGTTCTGCGGGGATAGTCTCCGCCATAGCCAAGACCGGCCGGGTCTTGCCGATCTGTTCAAAAACCTCTGTCATATTCCCTTCCAGATTAAGTCCGTTATAGAAAACCACATCCGCGTTTTGCAGCTTCTTAATGTCACCTTGGGACGCATTGTACAAGTGCGGATCGACGCCGGGCCCCATCAAGCTGATCACCTCGACCCGGTCACCGCCGATGACCATAAGCGGTTCACCGATCTGGGCGATCGTCGTGACAACGCGGATCACATCTTCCGAACGCCCACTGTCTCCTTGACCAACGGCATTGCTGCAAGCAGCGAATAACACCGATGCGATGACCACGATGGCAGTCAGTTTTAATCTTGCTATTTTCTTGCTTAATCTCATCTTCATCCTGCTCTCCTCCTCCAAATCCCCATTTCATGAGTTGTATTCATCAAACTTTGTTTATGTAGCGGAAATATGTTTCTTGCGAATGAAAAAGTTTCTCTATTTCACACTTTTGATTATACTCAATTAATTTGCCTATGTGCAACATTTGTTTTAATAAATTATGGGGAGTTCCAATAAATCTCGGCTGGGAAGGTTTCTGAAGCTAAGTGAGTCGACAGACACCAGATGAGTGAATCGACTGGTGAGCGAAGCTTAACGGTGTCCGAAACGACAGAAATAATCGATTTATCGTGTGAGTGACGCGAATCGGAGTGTGAGACGACAATGATTGTTGATTCAAGGAGCGTGGAGACAGGATTCGTGGGCGAGACGACGGATTTTGTTGACTCAGATGCGTCGAAGCAGAAACCGTTCACGAGACGACGGATTTTGTTGACTCAGACACGGCGAGACAGAAGCAGAGTTCGAGACGACACATCCAGTTGTTTTAGAAAACCTGTACGGTTAAGCGGATTTCATACGTGCGGGGCTGCCCGTCAGTCATGGTTGACGAACTGGGCTGCCCAATCCTTGTTCGTGTATTGCTGTTCCCAGATCTTTTCAGCGAATCTCCAAGGTTTGTCCCGGGAAGATCAGGCGAGGATTCGCAAGCCGATTCGTTTCAGCAAGCTGCTGCCATGGAATCCCGAAACGGCGTCCGATGGCCCGCAAGGTATCGCCTTCCTTAACCACATATATCGTTACTGAGGGAGGTGCATCTTCAAGGGACGCGCTTGGGGGTGGAGTTTTTTTAATAGGTTCTTCTGTATGTAAATTTCTGTCTGATCCTACGATCAGCTGAATAGACAAACAGCCCAGCCGAATCAGTGTTCAGCCGGGCTGTTTAATACGTCGCGATATGACTAAGAGCATCGTCATCCAGATGCACGTCGACTTCCGTTTATAGATCGGTTACGGCTCCTTGAGATGCAGAGGAGACCAACTTGGCGTATTTGTATAATACGCCTTTCTGATAGCGAAGCGGCGGCGCTTGCCAGCTCCGGCGGCGTCTCTCCAGTTCTTCGTCGGAGACATGGAGCTGGATCTCCTGCATGACACTGTCGACCGTCACCAGATCACCGTCTTGAACCAAGGCGATGGGGCCTCCGACCTGCGCTTCGGGTGAGATATGCCCAACAACGAATCCGTGAGAACCGCCTGAGAAACGGCCGTCGGTGAGCAGAGCGACTTTGCCGTTCAGCCCTTTGCCGATCACAATGGCCGTGATCGCGAGCATCTCCGGCATACCGGGACCGCCCTTCGGGCCCGCATAACGGATGATGATCACATCACCGGGCTTGATCTCATCCTTCATCAAGGCGTCCGTTGCCGCCTCTTCCGTATCAAACACCCGTGCCGGACCTTGGAAGCGCTCCGCTTGGATACCGGACATCTTCACAACGGCTCCCTCCGGTGCTAGGTTCCCTCGCAGGATCACGAGATGCCCTGTCTCACGGTATGGGTTATCGAGCGGGCGGATTACCTGCTGTCCTTCCTTCAGATCAGGCCAGTCCGCCAGATTCTCCGCCAATGTCTTTCCTGTAATGGTGAGGCAATCCCCATGCAGCATTCCCGCCTGCAGCAAGAGGCGCATCACCGCCGGCACACCGCCGGCTACATGCAAGTCCTGCATCACATAACGGCCGCTGGGCTTCATATCCGCCAATACAGGAACCTTAGCCCGCACCTTCTCAAAATCATCCAGCGTCAGTTCTACTTCCACCGCATGTGCCATCGCCAGAAGATGGAGGATCGCATTGGTCGAACCGCCAAGTGCCATCACGACGGTAATCGCATTTTCAAAGGCCCGTTTCGTCATGATCTGCCGCGGGAAGATGCCTTTGCGCAGCAGTTCCACGACCATCTTCCCGGCTTCCTGACAATCACGTCTCTTCGCCTCTGAAACAGCGGGATTAGATGAACTTCCGGGAGGACTCATGCCGAGGGCTTCGATGGCAGCAGCCATCGTATTGGCCGTGTACATGCCGCCGCAGGACCCCGCACCGGGACATGCATGGCACTCGATATGATACAGTTGTTCGCCGTCAATTGCCCGACGATTATATTCCCCGACGGCTTCGAAGACGCTGACGATATCGATATCTTGTCCCTTGAGGTTACCGGGGGCAATCGTCCCCCCGTATACGAAGACTGCAGGAAGGTTCAATCGGCCGATCGCGATCAAGCAGCCGGGCATATTCTTATCGCAGCCGCCGATTGCGACAACCCCGTCCATGCGTTCCGCACTGACCACCGTTTCGATCGAATCGGCGATGATATCCCGGCTCGGCAGTGAGAAACGCATGCCCTCATGCCCCATCGAGATCGCATCGGATACGGTGATGGTGCCGAAGGTAAGCGGCACTCCTCCCCCTTCGCTTACGCCCTTCCTCACTTCATCAGCCAATTGATCAATATGCATATTGCAAGGCGTAACATCGCTCCACGTACTGGCGATACCGATCTGCGGCTTCGAGAAATCCTCATCGCTGAAGCCGACTGCGCGCAGCATCGCCCGGTTCGGTGCCCGATGCAATCCGTCGCTTACTACATGGCTGTGAATCCTGAGATCGTGATGCTCCTTCGTCACACGACGCACTCCTCTGCTTATTGATTGCTGAAAGATTTATTGCTGTTTTTTATATAGGCAGCATTTTTAACGTCCCTTCAAATCTTATACGTCTTGTGCATATTGTTCGCTGGGAATCTTCGTCAGCACAACATACAGGCTGACCGGTTCACTTCCGGTATTGCGGAAGGAGAAGAACTCTTCACCTTCAACGAGGAGACAATCATCCTTCTTCACCTTCGTGACCTCACCATCGACAACAACATCTCCCTCGCCTTCCAAAACTAGGACAAACAGCGACGATCCTGGATGTTGATGGCTTGGCAGTTCCTGTCCAGGCATGAAGTTTAAGACGAAAACAGCATGGTGTTCATGCTTATAGATCACTCGTTTGGTCAGACGTTCCTCAGAATACTCGCGATAATGAGCTAATTGTTTTAATTCCACCGTAATTTCCTCCTATTATTAGGATCTTTGGCCGAGCAATCGCTTGAATCTCGGATACATGTTAATTGTACCGTGTGCAAATTACGGCCAGAGTGATCCTGATCACGGATTATTGGATATTATAACCAATCTATGTTTGCATATTCGCAATAAAAATGAAGCAGACGCATCCTGCATCTGCTCCCTGTATTATCGAACAGCTGATATTGTGACAAGGGATATCGCTATACAATTAGATTAAGACAACTCATAACTCTCGCCCGGCTTCAACGCGATTCCTTTCACGCCCTTCTCTTCAAGGCGTTGTACGAAAGCATCTGCATCTTGCTTAATCGGCGGGAATGTATTGTAATGAATCGGCAAAACGCTCTTCGCACGCAGCCACTCTGCGGCCAGGATGGCATCTTCCGGTCCCATCGTAAAGTTATCCCCGATCGGCAGGCAAGCGAGATCGATCTGGAAGCGTTCACCGAACATCTTCATATCATAGAACAGCGCTGTATCCCCGGCATGGTAGATTGTCTTGCCATTCCAATGAATGATATAACCGCCGGGCATCCCGCCGTACATGATCTGCTTCTCATCTTCTAAAATGATGCCTGAACTGTGAAAAGCTTGTACGAAGCGGACTTCGGCGCTGCCCAGATTCACCTTGCCGCCTAAGTTCACTTCGAGGGTCTTAGCGCCCTGCCAGCTCATATAATTCGCCAGTTCGAAAGTAGCAACAACCGTTGCATCATTGGCTTTGGCGATCGCTGCAGCATCCAGGATATGATCCTGATGAGCGTGAGTCAGCAGCACATGTTGTACTTTAATATCTTCGACTCGTGTCACACTGAGTGGATTGCCCGAAAGAAAAGGATCGATGATCAGGGACTGCTCCCCGTCGCTGATCTGTACACAGGAATGTCCGTGATATACGATTTGCATCGCGATACCGCTCCTTTCTGCATTCTTATTATATATTCCAACACTTACACCCCCATCTTATGCCACGATTCCCTCCTTGTCAAAATCGCTCTCATCCTCGATTCGAAGTGTTTATCTGTAAACTGGATACGGGCTGGTCTTGCTGCATTTTTTGTTGCGTACGATTTATGTACGATTTTTCGCATACAGCTTGCTCGCTGAAGTTCACTTGTCGGAGACACTTGTAGCAGCTCACTTTCGAATTTTGACCGCTTTTTCGGATATCAATCGGCTGACGAGCACACTTCCAGAATTTTGTCCTAATATTAGAATAAAACAGGCGGTATGTGCGTCCAGCACCAGCTTTATGTCCTAAATTTCGCTCACAACCCGTCAGATGAGTGCCTTACGACCACGATTTGTCCTAAATTTCGTATAAAACACTTCATTTAAGCGCCTTACGACCACATTTTGTCCTAAATTTCGTATAAAACCTGCCACATGAGCTCTGTCCGCCAACTGTTCTATTCCATTTTCTTCATAAATCCTGAAAAATCCTGCTGAAATTCTGCTGGAAGCAAAGAAGCTGCAAATCGCGTCATGTGATCCTCGTGAACGCATGCGATTTGCAGCTTCTGCAGTATATCGATCTATATCTCTCGAAAACTCATTGTATACGTCCTAAAACGGATGCATTAAACAGCGTTCTCTTATACAGAGTTTCTTATACGGAGTTTGAGACATCACTCAGACTTATACGGAGACGGTTTGATGGAACTCCCGGCCGTCATAAACGGCTTTGACATAGCCCTTGCGTACGGCGAAGTCGCCAAAACGTTCGCCGGGTTCGCGCTCCTCCGCATAGTGTTTAAGGATCGGAGTTAGGGTGTCGAGGATCTCCTGCTCGGTGATGTTCTCGCGATACATCTGATTCAAGCGATCCCCTGTAAAGCTGGCTCCGAGATAGAGGTTGTATCTGCCGGGCGCCTTGCCTGTGAAGCCGATCTCGCCCAGATATGGACGAGCGCAGCCATTCGGGCAGCCGGTCATACGGATGATGATCTCCTCTTCGCCTAAGCCAAGATCGTCCAAGATCTTCTCCAATTTATCTAACAGGCCAGGCATATATCGCTCCGCTTCCGCCATCGCCAGTCCGCAAGTTGGCAGCGCCACGCAGGCCATCGCGTTGCGGCGCAATGCGGAATGGCGATCGCCTGCAGACAGCTGATAGCGCTCGACGATCTCTTCAATCGCCGGCTTATTCTCGCTGGTCACATTGCCAATCAGCAGGTTCTGATTCGGCGTCCATCGGAAATCCCCTGTATGGATCTTGGCGATCTCCCGCAAAGCGGTTTTCAGCTTGTAATCTTCCCAATCACTGATGCGTCCGTTCTCGATGTAGAGGGTAAGATGCCATCTGTCGTTTGTCCCTTTGACCCAACCGTAGCGATCGCCATTGTGTTCGAATTTGAACGTTCTGGCTTCTTCCAGCTTATATCCAAGCCGATTGTGCAGTTCTTCGAGGAACCACTCGACACCGCCGCGGCGGTCGATCGTATACTTAAACCTCGCATACTTACGCACCGAACGGTTGCCGTAGTCGCGCTGGATCGTGACGATCTTCTCCGTCACATCCACTACCTGCTCAGGTTTGCAGAAGCCGACGACCCGCGCCAGCTGCGGATAGGTCTGTGGATCCCCATAGGTCATGCCCATTCCGCCGCCGACGGCGATGTTGAACCCTTGCAGCTTCCCGTCCTCGACGATCGCGATCAAGCCGATATCCTGCGAATAGACGTCGACATCATTGTTAGGCGGCACGGCGATCCCGATCTTAAACTTACGAGGCAGGTAGACTTTGCCGTAGATCGGCTCTTCCTCGAAATCCTCTCCTCTGCTGTCATAGACCTTCTCCCCGTCGAGGAAGATCTCATGGTAGGCATTCGTTCTCGGCGTCAGATGATCGCTGATTCGCACAGCCCATTGATAGACCTCTTCATGGACCTCCGATTGGTAAGGGTTCGGATTGCACATGACATTCCGGTTGACATCGCCGCAGGCAGCAATCGTAGAGAGCAGAGCGGCATTGATCTCCTTGAAGACAGTCTTGAGGTTCCACTTCAAGATACCGTGCAGCTGCACCGCCTGCCTGGTAGTCAAGCGGATCGTATCACCCGCATACTTCGCTGCGATCTCATCGATTGCAAGCCATTGCTGCGGCGTCACTACACCGCCGGGAGCCCGGATGCGAACCATGAACTGATAAGCCGGCTCCAGCTTTTGTTTCTCCCGCTCATTGCGCAGGTCGCGATCATCCTGCATGTAGCTGCCGTGGAATTTCATCAGCCGGTTATCCATCTCCGGCACCGAGCCGGTGATCGGATCCTGCAGAGATTCCTCAAGCGTCCCCCGCAGGTAGCGGCTGCGCAGCTTCAGCTCCTCCACATCGCTTGGAGGTCCGTCGATTTCTTGCATTTTTTTGATAATCTCATTGGTCATGGTTGATTCCGCACTCCCCTCTGTTCGAGAACATCTCCTCGCGACATCCTGATTGATCATCCTTGGAGATCTTCCTTGGAGATCAAGCTAAGTGACCAACCCTCGTGATCTTCCTTAGATGATCTCCCTTGATCTCCCTTGTGATCATGCTAAGTGATCAGCTAGCAGATCATCCGTCGTGATCAACCACCAGGTCATCCGCTGGACATTCTCGAGATTAATACACATCCCTTTGATAACGATTGGCCTTCTTCATCTCATCGAGATACGCCTTCGCCTTCTCCTGGTCCATGCCGCCTTCCTTCTCGATGATCGTAAGGAGTGTCTCTTCGACATCCTTGGCCATATGCTGCTTATCACCGCAGACATAGAAATAAGCACCCTGTTCGAGCCACTCGAACAGATCGCGGCTTCTCTCCATCATCCGATTCTGCACGTAGACCTTCTGGTCGCTGTCGCGCGAGAATGCGACATCCATGCGTTCAAGTACGCCGTTATTCAGCCAGCGCTGCCAATCCGTTTGATAGAGGAAATCCGTTCGGAAGCGGCGATCGCCGTAGAACAGCCAAGACTTGCCTGTGATGCCCAGCTCCTCTCTTTCCTCGATGAAGGAACGGAAAGGCGCTACACCGGTTCCCGGACCAACCATGATGATCGGCGCACCCGAATCGGCCGGCAGTTTGAAATTCGGATTGTGGTGGACGTAGATCGGCACCTTGTCGCCTGGCTCTAGCCGTTCAGCAACGTAAGTGGAGCATACGCCCTTGCGCAATCGGCCATGGGATTCATATCTTACAGCTCGAATCACCAGGGTCACTTCATCCGGGTTCGCCTTGCAGCTGCTTGCGATCGAATACAGCCGTGCCGGCATTTTCCGCAGAAGCGGCACGAAGTCCTGCGGTGAAACATTCCAAGGACCAAAATCCGTCACCAAGTCGATGACATCTCTTCCCTTGGTGTACTCCCGCAGCTCAGCCGAATTCTCTTTGGCAAGCAGGCGCTGCAGGCGTTCGTCCGTCGTAAAAGCCGCTGCCTGTTCTAACATCTTTCTGGACAGAATCGTCAATTCGAAATTACGGAGCAAGGCTTCCCGTACTGGTCGCTGCTCGCCTTCTTTGTTCACTGTGACGAGTTCCTCAGGATTCCAGTTCAACTTCTGAATCAGCGTATCCACTAATTCAGGATCGTTCTCCGGGAAGATCCCGACGCAATCCCCTGGTTCGTATTGCAGGTTCGAACCTTCCAGCGATAGAACCAGATGCCTTGTCTCCAGATCGGAGCCGCGTCCATTCAGATTGATATTCTCGATAACTTCCGCCATGAATGGATTGGTCCGCGAGTATTCCACTTGCGGCTCAGCTGCAGCACCGCCTGATGATCCAACTTCAACGGATGGAGCCGCTTGCGCTGCGTTTACCTTCTCATTCAGCTTGGCGATCACATCCCCCATCCACTTCGCCGCCGGTTCATCAAAGTCCAGATCACAGTCTACCCGCGGGCAGAGGCGAACGGCACCGAGTTCTTCCAGACGTTTGTCGAAATCCTTGCCCGTCTGGCAGAAGAATTCGTAGGATGTGTCCCCCAACGACAGCACCGCATAGTTCACACCGTCAAGTTTGGGTGCGCGCTTGCTGTGCAGGAATTCATAGAAGGACATCGCATTATCCGGCGGTTCTCCTTCGCCATGCGTACTGACGATGATCAGCAGGTTCTGGACCTTCTTCAAGTTGTTCGGCTTAAAGTCGCGCATCGAACTCAGCGTCACCTGATACTGCTGATCCTCCAGTTTGCGGGCCAGCTGTTTCGCAAGATTCTCGCTGTTGCCGGTCTGCGAACCGAACAGGATGGTGACATCCTTCGATACGGCTGCCGGCTGAACCGCGGACGCTGCGGCTGGCACAGCCCCCGACTGTGTTCCGGTCGTTGCATGCACTGCACCTGCAGCCAGATAGCCGCTTAACCAGATTCGCTGACTGTCTGACAGGGTAGGAAGAAGTTTGTTTAATAGTTGGACTTGCTCTTGATTGAATGGGCTGTTAGTCTCCTGGAGCAGCAACCACATACACCTCACTTAATGATTCCGTTCGTCCGTTAGATTCACAGGCAAATTCATAGTAATCTTATCGGCTTTTATGAATTTACCCTTATAATCTAACACATTAATAGTAACTAATCAATTATAATTTTAATGTTAGACATCACAAAATCACGGGGTGAATATTAAATATTTCATGAAAGATTCAGGGAGTCATGAATCTTTGGTGAATGTCTAGTGAAATCGGATAACTTCTTGCTCCGGCCTTTTGAGTTTGCGCTGCAAGCGAGCCAGTCGATGATCGATCTGCTGCAGCAGTTCCCGATCCGTCCGCCGGCCCCGTTCCAAGGCGAGACGCCGCTCGACCAGCCTGCGGGCGCGCAAGGTGCAATGCAGGGCAGTTTCGAGATCCCTCGCCCGATGTTCGTAATACATCGCAAGCTCGATCAACGGCTCCCAAGCATGGAGCATTCCTGCGGAACGCTGGATATAGAGACGCCACAGGGCAGCAGCCTTATCATGTTCATGCCAGCGTTTGTACAGTGCAGCAGCATCCAGGAGCTGCTGCCGCCCCATCCTCTTGCTGCTTACCCCTGCCGCCAGCACTTCCTGCGCCCGCCGCCGCATCCCTAACTTGTCCAGCCAAGCAGACAGCCGGACAACTTCCTCTGCACCAAGCTGAAGATCGCCTATAGCCTGCGTCAGCAGCCGCTGGAAATGAACAGCCAGCGCTGCCAGGGATAGAATGTCCCGTTCATTGTGCGTGAATACCTCTTCAACATCGCTGACATGGCGGGAACTCAAGTACTGCATATACCGGACGGGGGCCTCGGACCCCGGGAGATCAGCGCCGCGATGATAACCCAGCCGCTGCCCCTCTACGATGCTCAAACGGCACGAGGGCAGTTCATGCTTCCATAAGCTGCGCGCGGGGTAGAGCAGATCGATCTGGGCCGGTGCCGCCGGCGGCAGGCGGTGAAGCACGAAGCGATTCATCAACACGGACCAGTCGAAGGCGCGTCCGTTGTATGTAACGATGTAACTGAAGCGCTCCAGTACCTTGCGAAAGTAAGCTAATGCATCATATTCCTCAGCTGGACTGCGTATGAACAACTGCTCAACGACGAATGCTTCATCGTCAAGGAAGCCGTATCCGATCATAAAGGGAACGTTCCCCGCACCGATCCCGAGCCCGGTCGTTTCGGTATCGAAGAACAGCACTTCCTGCGGGTGTAACGGCTGTTTGCCCGCTGTACTTAAGGCAGCCAAATGTTCATCGAGCTGCCTAAGTTCGCCTAGACGACAGAGACCATGCCTATGATCCAAGCCATAGCGTCTCGCCCTGCGAATGAATGCCCCACCCTCGCTGTGCCAGATCTCCGCATCGATCCGTTTCCAAGCAATCTGCTCAGCGTCGTATCCATCAGCATCAGCTGCACCGCCCCCTTGTACTTCTCCGCTGCGCGCCGGCTGATCCCGCTCTTCATCGTGCGTTTTCCGGCTCTCCGACTTGGTCAGCCTGCGCAGCCGATCCCTCAGTGCGCTCATTCGCCGTCGCCGTCCATCCAGTCAAGAGATGCCGCCGTCTCCCGCAGCGGGTCCTGCAAGTACAAGCTCGCATCATCCAGCTGCACCGCCGTTGCTTCCCTCGCCAGCTTCAGTGCCAGCTCTTTGCCTGTGATGCCGACCTCTTCGATCGGACCGACGCAGGCCGGGCAGCCGCTGAGGCAGCCGCAGCCGGCGATCAACGCCTCCGCCTCACGCAGCAGTTCGTTGTGCAATTCATACAAACGCTCGCTGAGACCGATGCCCCCTGGATAGCGGTCATACAGATAGATCGTCGGCTGCTTGGTGTGCACGGACTTCACTTGGGGGACGACCCGGATATCCAGCGGATCGCACATCAGATAGAGCGGTGCCAGATGCACCAGTACATTGGACAGTCCAAGCAGGGCAAACTGCATATCCTGATTGCTGAACTTCACCGTCACTTGTTCGCCGAAGGAGATCCAATAGCTGCTCGTATGCAGTTCTTCTTCAGGCAGATGGATCGGACCGGAGCCGATATTCTCGTGGGTGCGCAGTTTGATCTTCTTGAAGATCGTCGGCCGGGCATTCACCGTGACTTCACCATAATGTTTGGACACCGCTTCGCTTTGCTGCACCCGATCCTCATGCAGCACCTTCAGCTCAACGGCCAGATTCGCATCGGTATAATAGTCGACATTGACCTCGCGGACGTAGGCTTTTTTCTCCTCGTAGTCGAGCTTCTCCACCTGATACTGGGTGCCTTCGTGAATATAGATCGCTTCTTCATGAATCAGCGTCGGCGCGCTGAAGCGATCCACTTCGCCGATCACGCGGTGGCCGGCGGTGGTATCGATGATGACGAAGTTCTCCTGCGCCGCTGAGCGCAGCGAGATATTGTTCGCCGGGAAAGACTGGGCCATCCAGTACCAGCGGTCTCCTGATTCATGCAGCACGCGCTCTTCCTCGAGGAACTCGAGCAGATCTTCGAGGCGCTCTTCGCCGAACTTCTCCCCCCTTTCGAAGGGGAGTTCATAGGCCGCACACTTCACATGATCCAACAGGATGATCAGATTATCCGGATGGATGCGGGCCTGTTCCGGGGAGCGGTTGAAGAAGAACCCCGGATGCTGAACGATATATTGATCAAGCGGATTGCTGCTGGCGACGAGCACCGTCACCGCGACATCCTGCCTGCGGCCGGCCCGTCCTGACTGCTGCCATGTGCTGGCGATCGTTCCGGGATAGCCGTTGATGACACAAGCTTGCAGCTGACCGATATCGATCCCCAGCTCAAGGGCATTCGTACTGACGACGCCGCGGATCCTCCCCTCGCGCAGTCCCCGTTCGATCTCCCGCCGCTGCTTCGGCAGATACCCGCCGCGGTAGCCGCGAACCGCATCCTCGCCGAGCCTCTTCTTAACGGCTTCACGGATATACGTCAGCAGGATCTCCACCCGGGCCCGGCTGCGTGCGAAGACGATCGTCTGGATGCCTTGATTGAGCAGCAGCGAAGCCAGTTTCTGCGATTCCAGCACGCTGCTCCGCCTGATTCCAAGCTGCTTATTGACCACGGGCGGATTGTAGAAGATAAAATGTTTCTCCCCCGCGGGCGCGCCGTTGCGGTCGATGAGCGTCGTCTCCTCACCAATCAAGCGGTCGGCGTGCTCCTGCGGATTGGCAATGGTCGCTGAAGCGAGAAGAAACTGCGGTTTCGAACCATAGAACCTGCATATGCGTTTCAGACGGCGGATCACGTTCGCCACATGGCTGCCGAAGACGCCGCGGTATGAATGCACCTCATCGATCACGACATACTTCAGATTCTCGAACAGCTTCACCCACTTCGTATGGTGGGGCAGGATCGCTGCATGCAGCATATCGGGGTTGGTAACGACGATGTGGCCGGCATTGCGGATCACCTGCCTCACCGTTGGCGGCGTATCCCCGTCATAGGTATGGGTTTTGATGTCCGCTTCCATGCAGTCGATCATCTCTTGCAATTCCATCACTTGGTCTTGGGACAGCGCTTTGGTAGGGAACATATAGAGTGCGCGGGAGCTGGTATCCTCCAGGATGGACTGCAGCACCGGCAGGTTATAGCACAGCGTCTTGCCCGATGCCGTAGGGGTTACGGTGACAGTATGCTCTCCCCTAAGCGCGGCTTCGAAGGTCAACGCCTGATGGATATAGAGCCTTTCGATTCCCCTGCTGCGCAGCGCATCCTTCAATTGCTCATGCATCGCCGCCGGAAACTCCGCATACTCAGCTTCCCGTGCCGGGATCGTCTGCCAGTGGGTAATATTCTTCGCGATCTCCGGCGTTTCCTTAATATATGTAAGCACCTCTTCCATAGAGGACATCGTACCGGTTAGACGATTCATAAGGCAGCACCTCCAGTTCGTTGCCTCAATTACGTCCATTGTAACAGAATGCACGTTCGCATGACAATTGATCCTTCTTGCTTACCAAAAAAGCGTCCCCGTCATGCTGCCATGAGCCGACGGGGACGCTTCCCATATCACGCATCAGATAATTCCTCAATCCTTCATAGATCGTAACAACATACTTCCCATATCATTACAAAAGCATTCCATCCGCCATTTAGACGGCGGCAAACTCACCGAGATAGGAGAACTTGATCCGATCGACTCTGACCTGGTATTGGCTGGATGGGCTGTTGATCATGATCTCATCGCCTGCAGATGCTAGAAGCAGATGTTTGCCAAGCGGCGACAGGAAAGAGATGCGGCCCTGATCGGGATCTGCTTCTGTCGGATATACGATGGTATATTCCTCCTGGAAACCATCGTCCAGATAAGTGATCGTCACACAGCTTCCCAGCAGTGTGATGCTCTGCAGCGCCTCCTCCAGCCCCTCGTCATCGCGGGTTAGGATCTGCTCTAGTGCGGCGATATAATCGCGAAGGAGCTTGTCAACTTGCTGCCGTTCTTTGCTGTACTCCTGAAAATAAGTATCAAGGAAAATCGGATGTTGCTCATCGAAGAATGTCAGCTGCTCCACCAGATGTTTGCGTGTTCCTTGAAGATGGTTATAACTCATTGCTGAGATCTCCTCCGATTATGACGATATTAGACCAATTACTGTTATGCATATCCATATCCTCCTTATCCTAAATAAGCAATCATAAATACAAAATCGCGGATTCGGTCGATATCCGACTCCCCCCGCTTCAATCAATTGTAAACGTTATCATCGTTAATTATATAAATATGAACAAACTCTATGTTGATCTATACTAAAACACGCAAATGAATCTGCGCTTTCGGATCAGGGCAGGTCCACCCTTCCTTATGGTCTATGGAAAACACCCCTCCTAACTCAGTCTATTCTGGCAATGAAAAATGGCCTTCGCCGTCCATCTGCTGCGGTCTGCCGAAAGCCTGGTTCTTCATCTGCCGGGATGAGGAGCCATGTTATAAAGACATAAGCTGCTTAATATGTGCAAGAAGACATCTCGCAACGACAAGCGAGATGTCTATAGTCTAACTATATCACCATTGGTAATGGATGTCAATACAGTTTGATGTTGGGATAATAAGGGTGGGATAGTATTTCCATTACTCGCTCACTAATCTTTCCATGATCGGGTCACCGGCCTTCTCCTTCTCTTCGGTTGTCCTTTGCGTTTCTTCAACTGATGCTCTACGAGCCGATCCAGCCGCACAAGCTGGAGGCCGTATTCATACACTGCTGAACCGATCAAGACGAGATGGATGTGGTGCGGATCCAGCTGATTGGCTTCCTGCAGAAGCTGCTTCATAAACCGCTCATTGCTCTCTGCGGTCTGTTTCGCATATATCCGGGTCTGCTTGGCTTTGCCGTCGACCTTAAGCAGGATATATTCATGATAACGAATCAGTTGATCAAGATATTCATGGATGGTCTTAGCAAAGTGTTCGTCTCTACGCGATTGAAAATAATGCCCGTCGATGGCTTCTAAGATGTTGGCTCCCTTGTTCAGCGCCTTCAGCATGTGCTTGTAGATCACGGTCTGCCGGGCATCGACATGTTTGATTCTGGCCATGCGGCGCTGCTCTTCATGGTAGACATGATACATCTCCGAACATTTGAGCAGTCCTTGGTCGAAGTTCTGCCGTTTATGGCGGAAAGCCAACTCCGTCATCTCATCGGAGATCGCTGTGCGGAGAAGCAGGGACATCGAAGCAAATACATCCTTCACCTTCTCTTCATACATCTTGCGCACATTAGGCGGCGCGATGGCTACATTCACTAACAGCGATGAGATGATGCCGACGAGGATGATGGAAAATCGATTGACCGCAAATTGAATATCGTCGCCGGGCGCTTCCATGATGATCAGCACGGTGACCAAGGTCAAGCCGATCGTCTCCCCCATTTTGAATTTCAGACAGAACGCGATGACGAGGACGGCGACGATGCCGATCGAGAACAGATCATTGCCGATGAATTGGCTGGCGAGGAAGGCGATCACTGCCCCGACGGTGTTCGCTTGAATCTGCTGCCACACATGGCGCCAAGTTCCATAGAGAGATGGCTGCATGACGATGACGGCAGCAACGGGCGCCAGCACCTCGGGCTGAAGGCCGAGCAGCCGGCATATGTATAGACTCAAACTGATCGCAAGTCCTGTCTTAAGCACTCTTGCACCTAATGTCATACTTTCTCTCCTGTCCCCATAACGATATAATCCCTCGCCTTGTCCCCTGCCTTGCGGGAATGCGTACGAGAGATACACTAAGTGTATATGCAGTCATCCCGACAATCAAGTCTTACGGTCACCGTGTTTCAATTTCGCCTGATCGATATGTTATAATTCCAATATTACATACACTCACTCAAGGAGGATTCACATGGCAACATTCCAAACGAACTTAGAAAAATATGCACGCCTCGCAGTGGAAGTAGGCGTGAATGTACAGCCTGGACAAACCTTAGTCGTGACAGCCCCCCTTGTCGCTGCCGACTATGTTCGCTTAGTGGTCAAACGCGCCTATGAAGTCGGTGCCAAATACGTTCATGTCGATTGGCACGATGATGAAGTAACGAGACTGCGCTATGAACTGGCGCCTGAGGATTCCTTCGCTGAATACCCCATCATGTGGCGGGCGAAGGGCTGGCAGCAGATGGCAGAAGAAAATGCCGCCTTCCTCTCCATCGTCGCGGCTAACCCCGATCTTCTGAAAGGCATCGATCCCGTACGCATCCAGCAGGCGAACAAGGCCCTGGGAAGCGCTATGCAGCCCTTCAGAACCTATACGATGGCCGATAAAGTCAGCTGGTCGATCGTTGCCGTTCCTTCACAGGTATGGGCGGACAAGGTCTTCCCGGATCTGCCGGAATCTAAGCGCGTTGATGCGCTGTGGGACGCGATCTTCAAGGCAACCCGCATCGATCAAGAAGATCCGATCCAAGCCTGGAGAGAGCATACCAAGGTGCTGGACAGCAAGGCTGAACGCTTAAATGAACGCCGCTACCGCGCCCTGCACTTCAAGGCACCCGGTACGGACCTGACCATCGAACTGCCTGAAGGGCATATCTGGGTGAGCGCTGGCAGTTATAACGAGAAAGGCACCTTATTCATTGCGAATATGCCTACGGAAGAAGTATTTACCGCACCGAAGCGCGACGGCATCAACGGTACGGTCAGCAGCACGAAACCGCTCAGTTACGGCGGCAATCTGATCGAAGGCATCAAACTCACCTTCAAGGACGGCAAGATCGTCGATTTCTCTGCGGATAAGGGATACGAAACCTTGAAAGGCTTGATCGAAACCGATGAGGGTTCCCGCAGTCTCGGTGAAGTCGCGCTGGTGCCGCATGTCTCGCCGATCTCACAGACGAACCTCATCTTCTACAACACCTTGTTCGATGAGAATGCCTCCAACCATCTCGCCATCGGCAAGGGATATGCCTTCTGCATCGAAGGCGGCAAGTCGATGAGCGCGGATGAGCTCAAGGAGAAAGGAATTAACGACAGCCTCGTACACGTGGACTTCATGATCGGTTCCGCGGATATGGATATCGACGGCATCCTCCCCGACGGCAGCCGTGAACCGGTATTTCGTGGCGGTAACTGGGCTTTCTAATTCCAATCGAATCCAAGGAAAACCATCAG
>NZ_BMAQ01000012.1 GCF_015472005.1 Insulibacter thermoxylanivorax
TCGAAACACAAATAATGCCCTTCCAACCTCCTATTGGGAAGCGAAAGGGCTGAAAAGTATGCTTTCTCGTTAATTGGAACTTTGTCAACCTTTTGGAACCGCCTAGTGCGGACCCGCATGCTAGGTGGTGTGAGAGGACGAGGGCTAGCCGCTCCCTCCTACTCGATCATAGGATTTAATGAGGTTCTATACCCCATACCAGTGTACCGTTCTGATACAGCGTGATTCTCTCCCAATCGGTATAGGAAGTTTTGGTGGGATCGAAAGAGTAGTCATCGGTCTCATCAAAGTTAGACCAGTCGCTCTTGCTAATCCGCAACTGAATATCTCCTGTCTGGCTGCCGGCTGCGAGTGTGCCTGCGCCGCTCGTAAAGGACAGTTCGACATACGAATCTGTAAAGGTCGTCAGAATATTGCTGCTGCCGATCTGTGCCCAGTCGATCCATGCGCTTACGGATTGCGAGCCGTCTTTTGTAAAGTAATAACGCAAGGTGAGATCGCTGAGCTGTACGCTGGAGGAACCGTTGTTTACGATGTTGAAGTAAGGCTTGATCTGATTGTCATATGGGTTCGTATCTCCAGCCAGGTATTGGACGACGAGATCACCCGAAGGCTGCGGTCCCGGCTGGCCTGGATCGGGTTCTTCACCAGGTCCTCCCGGTTCGCCCGGTTGTCCTGGATCCGGATCAGTCCCGGGTTCGCTGGGATCGGGAACGATGGTGTTCACCGTAGCTTCGATGATGATGGAACGCTCGCTCTCGCCGACGCTGTTGACAGCGGTGATGGCATAGTAATAAGTCCTGCCGCTGACTACGTTCTGATCGATATAACTATTGGTTGTTACACCTGTCGCCAGGTTGATGTAAGGACCATCTACATTCTCAGCCCGCTTGATGTTATAGCTTACCGCTCCCTGTGAATGCTTCCAAGTAAGACCGATATAAGCTTCAACTTCTTCTGGAGCAGGAGGGATCACATCGTCATCCGGATGTTCTCCAGGCTCTCCGGGTTCTCCCGGTTCACCAGGACCGCCCGGTGTACCAGGATCAGAAGGATCGCTTACAGGCAGGACAGGATAAGAGTTCTGCACAAGCATGACGAATTGATCATGGAACCAGTGACCGGAGATCGGTGCATTCGGCAGGGCATCCGTCGGTGTGCCTGCAGCATTCGTATAGGTTGGATCGCACATCCGGTCGAAGCCTTTACCCTCATCGTTTGGAATCTCAGAGCTGGAACCGTCGGACTCACCGGGCGGTTTCACCCAGACGAAGGCATCCACATGCGGATAACCGGCAGGAGCCACGGTAGGAAGCATACCGATTCCCGCACCGCTGCTGTTGCACCAGTTGCCGCGATGGCTGCGGCGATCGACGCGGCCGGAGTCCACATAAGCATCTACAGTGCTGCCGCTGGCAGAGGTCGGACGATTCGGACCGCCCCAGCCGTTGCGCGACGTATCAATTAAGAAACCGATATCGCTGGGCCAGCCGGCTGCTACAAAATCAGCATACAATCTGGCTGTGAAGCTTGCTTCATCAAAATAGCTGTTCCATTCGTAGAAACTGGCAGAGCGAATGGGCATTCCGTTGATGTTAAGATCAGGGTTCGGGAGATTCGGCTCGATCAGCGGCGTCGTATTGGCTGTGTTGGTGATAAAACCGGCGATGCTGTCAAACCCGGCAACGGTATCTCTTACGACTTCCGTGTAAAGCTGGACTGCGCCTTGACGGTTATCATCCCAGCCCAACCAGCCGGAATGTCCGATATCAAGATAGGAATAGACGTTCGGAATCTCATAGAATTTGTTCAAGGCATACTTGATGCCTTCTTCGTAGATTCCCGTAGACTTCGCTGCTGCACATGCGGGCGTGCTGAGGTTCGTGACCAGGTTCGGCAGGCTGTCAGGTTCGATGATCGCGATGATGCGAATATCGCGATATTTCGGATTGGCGAAGGCATCGGCGATCACGTCGATATAATCCCGCTTATAAGTTTCAAAAGCTTCTTGTGTTAAGGGAAGTTCACCGTTGGAAGCGAGGGCATGGCAATCGCGTCCGGGCAGATTGTAAACAACGAACATCGCGTAGATCGGTGTGTTCCCTTGCTTCTGTTCCAGTACCGTATCCAGATGCTCGATTAAGCTGCGGCGGGTATCGGTACCGTAGATAGCTGCGATCCGATCCATCCATACCGCTGTCGGATATTTCTTTACGGTCTCCATCTGGCCCTTCAGCGTCGCATCAGAAACCTGGGCGATGGAGGAATCGACCAGCGCAGCATAATCCGGATTGATATAAGCCGTTGCCCCGACGAAGGGATTGTCGACGCGCTGCGTCTGTGCAAAACCTTGAACAGAGAGCATTGGAATGAGCAATCCAGCGGTTAGGGTGATGGAAAGAGCTGTCTTTACACACTTCTTCCATACACGTTTAGCTGCAAACCTCATAACATTTACTCCTCTCAATCTTTTATTTAATGGGGTTAAATAATCGTGTTTCTTCGATAACCTTCACCTCCAATTTCTGGGGTCTGTTCTTTAATACGTCGAAGAAAGCGTTTTTATGGGGGTTGATGAGCGAATTTCTTTTTATCCGGTGATCAAATTCTGCTGCGTCGGCGTGTCTTTATCCAGCTTAAAAGCAACGGTACAATCATCGAAGCTGAGCTCATAGTCACCCATAAAACCTTCAAAGGTGACCGTTCCATCATCATTGGTAGCACAGGTGATATTGGTTGACCATTCTTCTTTGATCAAACGCTTCACTACTTCATAGGACGGTTTTGGGCTGTTATCCTTGCGCACGAATCCGGCAGGGGCACCAAGCCAAGCACCGTCATCGCTGAACTTCCAGTTGACGATGGATTCCACCAGAGGATGTTCAAAGAGGATGGTGTAAAACTCCTCGATTTCTCTCGCTTGCCGTTCTTCATATTCCGGAGTTGTCGGCCAATCATCGATCTGGTAGTCGTTCAAATCCACGATCTCCGGCGGCATCAGATGTCCGGAGGTCAGGGTATTCTCAGTAAAATGTATCGGCAGTCCAAACTGCGAGAATCGCTCCAAAACTTCTTCCAATTTCTCACGTCCCCAATAGCCTTGATGTTGATGGGACTGGATGCCGATGACATCGATGGAAACGCCGGCGTTCAGGCAGCCGTCGATCAGAATTTCGTAATTAATAGAGGTATTAAAATCATTTAAGATCAGCGTAGCTTCCGGGTTGCATTCCCGTGCTTTGGCGAACATCTCTTTCACCATGCGGACACGGCCGAGTTCCTTGCACAGCCTGGTGATACCGTTATCATATTTATCGAAGATCGGCATGATTACGACCTCATTGATCACATCCCAAGTATCGACGACACCTCTGAAAGCTGTGACATCTCGCTCGATGCGGGCAAGCTGTGCTTGCAGGATTTCCTCGTTGCTCAGATCAAGAAGCCACGGAGCCGTAAGCGTATGCCATACTAGAGGATGCCCTTTTACGGCGACGTTGCGCTCGCGCAGCCAGTTCGCAGCTGCCATGAGTTCGTCTGTCTGCGGTTTGCCTTGCTCCGGTTCGAATCTTGCCCAATAGAAAGGGAGCGTCGCTGCGTTGAAGACATCCAAGAACAGCCTCATCTTCTCTTCTTGGAAGGCGAGACGATCTTCTGGAACATTCCGGTTAGCGACGTCTATGGCATCGAAGGCGCCGCATCCGAAGAGGAACTTGTGATTTGTAAGCCGGATCGATACTTCCTTGCCTGCTATAGGCTGACCAGCGGAATCAAGAATCCTAAGAGTCGTAGTTGCTTTGCGATGTGCTAATTTGTCCATCGTATGACCTCCAATTCTGTATGTACTGGTTTTGCGGATGATGTAAACGTTTCCTTATCATTGTATCAGAGTTTTTATATTTGATATATGCAATATGTGGCATATGACAATATACGACAATTTGCTGCGACAATTGTTAATAATATGTTGAAATATTCTGAAAATTCATATAAAATGTCTGAAAAAAGTCCAACAAGTCTACATATTTATGACTGTTTTCGACAGCATGTTCCAGTTCAGGTATGTCAAAATGTAAATAAATTTCGTCTATCTTTACAGGGGGGTGTAGTTATAGAAGTTTGCAGAAGAAGGTTTCTTAATATTCGAAATATCATTAAAAGGAGTGATTAGATGAAAGTCTTTCAGCGAAAATGGCTGCTGATGTTCATCTTTGTCTTTGCACTTACAGGACTGCTGAGTGCTTGCCAGACAAACAGGGGGAATGAGGGGGACGGAGGAACGTTCACCTTCTCCAGCTTCTCAGATATCGTCTCGATTAATCCGTTATTCATGCAAGACACTGCTTCCAGCGATGCCGCTCATTGGCTCCTTGCAAAACTGTATGATCTGAATCGCGAAGGGCTCGTGGTAGCAGAACCATGGTCAATCGCTGCAGAAGAACCGATTATCTCAGATGATGGACTGACTTATACCGTTAAGTTAAAGGATTACGCCAAGTGGAGCGACGGTACACCGATCACGGCTGACGATATCATCTTCACGATCGAGACAGCCATGAATCCCGATACCGGATCGCCGATGATCGCACAATTCGATAAGATCGAATCGATGAAGAAAATTGATGAGCATACGGTAGAAATCAAACTCTCTACGACTTATGCACCGTTCATCTATTCTCTGGTCTTCGAACCAGCACCGGCTCATATCCTGAAAGATATTCCAGTCAAAGAATTGAAAGCGCATTCCTATGGATCTGACCCTGAGATTACGGTAACAAGCGGCCCATGGCTCTGGAAGGAATGGACGCAGGGCCAACAGCTGGTCTTCGAACGCAATCCCGACTATTGGGGTGAGGTCAAGCCAAAGATTGCGACCGTGATCTATAAGATCTATGCGGATCAGAACACAGAAGTTCAGGCGCTTCTTAAGGGAGATGTTGACTTGGTGAGCGCGATCCCGGTTACTTCCAATGATGCGGTGAAAGGCAATCCGGACATCACCCTCATCCTGGAACCGGGACCGAGTTATGAATTCATCAGCTTTAACTTCGATGAATCAAACTTCCCGAATGGGTTCAATCCCTTTGCGACGCAAAAATCACGCCAAGCCATTGCTTATGCGATCGATCGCCAAGGGATGATCGACAATGTCTTGAAGGGTACAGGCGTCCCGATGAACACGCCGTTCTTGCCGGGAAGCTGGGCGGATCCAGGCAATCGGGCGACAGTATACGAGTATAACCCTGAGAAGGCCAAGCAGCTGCTGGCAGAAGACGGCTGGGTGTTGAATGAAGCTACGGGCATCTTGGAGAAAGACGGCCATCCGTTCACCTTCGAATTGCAATATAACACGGGCAACAGCCGGCGCGAGCAGGTCGCTCAGGTCATTCAGAATAACCTGGCGGATGTAGGCATCGACGTGAAGCCGCGGGGAATCGACTTTGCTGCTTGGGTTGAGCAGAACCTGACTCCCGGTAAGTATCAAGCGGTTCTCTTAGGATGGTCGCTGAGCAATCCGGATCCTGACTCAGAGAGTATCTTCTCCTCCAAGTACTTCCCGCCGGACGGCCAGAACATGGGTTGGTATAAGAATGAAGAACTCGATCAGCTCTGGGTGGAAGGTTATTCAACAACCGATATCAACGAGCGCAAGGAAGTGTACGCGAAGATCGGCGAGATCATCTCGCAGGATCTGCCATATGTCTTTATGTACCGATACGGAAATGCGATCGGCATCGGACCAAGGGTGCATTATGAAGAAGAAGATGCGCCCGAACCTTCGCTGCAGACAGGCTACTTCTTCCATTCGATCAAATGGTGGGTGGAATAACCGCACAAATTCCGCTCTCTGAGCAATGTAAACATGGAAAGGGGACGCGTCCTGAAAGAGACGGGGAGGGGCGCCTTCCCTTCTCTTTCTTTCAAGCCGTTTTGATGCAGGGAGGGATAGGATGGTTGAGTATGTGATCCGCAGGACGCTGCAAGCTTTGGTAACGTTATTCCTGGTTACGGTGTTAACCTTTGTTTTAATCCATCTGGCTCCGGGAGGGCCGACTCAGGTGATGATCGCTCCGGGTATTTCCCCGGAAGCATTCGAGATCCAGAAGCGCAATCTCGGACTGGAAGACCCCATCCATATTCAATACTTTCGCTGGGTTGGGAAGCTCTTGCAAGGGGATCTCGGGACAACCTTCAAGAATAACATTCCCGTAGGTGACATCCTGTGGCCGACGATCGGCAATACGCTTATCTTGATGATCGCGGCGTGGCTCGTAACCCTTGTCATCGCCCTGCCGTGGGGAATCTATAACAGCACCAAATTATACGGGCTGTCCGATCAGACGGCTTCCTTCATCTCCTATCTGGGGTTTGCCATGCCGACCTTCTGGTTCGGTATCATCTTGCAGCAGATCTTTGCGATGAAGCTGCGATGGCTGCCGCTCTCGGATATGTGGACGTATGGCAGGGAAGGGCAGATCGGCGATTTGATCATGCATATGATCATGCCGGTCATGGTGCTGTCCCTTGGTTTCCTCGCAGCCTATGTGAAGTACTCGCGAGCGAGCATGTTGGAAGTGCTGGACCAGGATTATATCCGCACCGCACGAGCCAAAGGCGTTAAGGAGCGGCGCGTAATCTTCCGTCATGCTCTGCGCAATGCGATGATTCCGATCGTTACGATCATGGGTTTGGACCTGCCGATGCTGGTCTCAGGTGCGGCGCTGACGGAGAAAGTTTTCAATTGGCCGGGCATGGGCCGTCTCTTCGTCGATATGGCGAATGCCCGTGAATATCAGGTGCTCATGGCGATCGTGATCGTCACGTCGGTGTTCGTCATTCTGGGCAACCTGCTGGCTGATATCTTCTATGCGATCGTTGATCCGCGGGTACAGCTGGGCAGGAAAGGAGGGGAAGCGAGATGAATGCCATGGCCAGTCCGAATCCATCTGTATCACCGCCGGCGAATACGCAGGACGAGAAATTGCGGAGGCCGCCCGGTCCATGGCGGATCGCAGCGCGCAGGTTTGTTCGCAATCCCTATGCGATGGTGAGTCTGTTCGTCTTGCTGATGTTTATCATCGTCTCGTTCTGTGCGCCGCTGATCACGCCTTACGATCCGGCGAAGATCGATTTTTCAAGCACGAATCTCCCTCCTTTCTCAGAAGGACATCTGCTTGGAACGGATGAACTGGGCCGGGATATCTTCACGCGGCTGTTATACAGCGGGCAGATCTCGCTGATCGTCGGCTTCTCCGTTGCGATGGCCACGGTTATCATCGGCACGATCATCGGAGCGCTCTCCGGTTATTTCGGCGGATGGGTTGATACTGTCTTCATGCGTTTCGTTGATGTGATGTATTCGCTGCCTACGCTGTTCCTTAATATTCTCGTCCTTGCATTGTTCGGGGATAAATTCATCTACATGATCTTGATTCTCTCCCTCACGTCATGGATGGGGGTAGCGAGGCTGGTAAGAGGGAGCTTCCTGCAGCTGCGTGAGATGCAGTATGTAGAAGCCGCCCGGGCGATCGGCGTATCGAATCTCAGCATCATCTTCAACCACTTGCTTCGCAACTCGCTGCATCCGATCATCGTCAATGCGACGCTCATGGTGGGCGCTGCGATCCTCAGCGAATCCGCCTTATCTTATCTGGGGCTTGGCATTCAGCCGCCGCAAACCTCTTGGGGGCTTATGCTCAGCAACGCCCAAGAGTTCATGCTGACGGATCCGCTGCAAGCCGTCTATCCCGGAGTATGCATCCTAACCATTGTACTGGCGGTGAACTTCATCGGCGACGGACTGCAGCAAGCGCTGAATCCGCGGGAGAAACGTAAAAATCCTGCAAGGAGGGTCAAGGAATGGCGGAAACGTTACTTGAAGTAAGCAATCTGACAGCCGGTTTCCTCACAGAGGATGGTCTGATCAAGGCGGCGGACCGTGTGTCCTTCACATTAAATCGAGGAGAGACGCTGTGCATCGTCGGAGAGTCCGGCAGCGGCAAGAGCGTTACCTCTCTGGCGATCATGCGTCTGCTGGAATACTCGGGCGGCATGATCTTAGGCGGTCGGATTATGTTCAAAGGAGAAGATCTGACGGCGATGAGCCAGGCGGAGATGAGACGCATCCGCGGTCACAAGATCGCGATGATCTTCCAGGATCCGATGACCGCGCTCAATCCGGTATTCACCGTAGGTGATCAGATCATGGAGAGTCTGATCATCCATCAAGGACTAAGCCGCCAGGAAGCACAAGCAGAAGCCCTCCGTCTGCTTACGCTCGTCGGTATCCCTGCGCCGGAGATCAGGATCAAACAATATCCGCATGAGTTGTCAGGCGGTATGTGTCAACGGATCGTGATCGCCATAGCCCTTGCCTGCAAACCCGATCTGCTCATCGCCGATGAGCCGACAACGGCGCTGGATGTCACGGTGCAAGCACAGATTCTGGATCTGCTGCGAAATCTGCAGCGGGAACTTGGGATGTCGATCATCTTGATCACCCATGACATGGGCGTGGCCAGCGAGATGGCGGACCGCATCGCAGTGATGTATGCCGGATCGATCGTCGAAGAAGGCACCGTATACGATATCTTCGATCATCCGAGTCATCCCTACACGCAGGGGCTGTTGAGTTCGATCCCGGGGTATGAGACGGAACGCGGTGCTGAGTTATACACGATCCAAGGGGCGATTCCCCGCCTAAGTGAACTGCCTTCCGGCTGCCGCTTCCATCCCCGTTGTCCGCATGTCCTTGAGCCATGCCGGACTCTGGAGCCGAAGATTTATTCCATTGGAACCACGCACCGCACAGCATGCTGGCTGCATGATCATGCGGCGAAGGCCGCGGACAACTAGCTGCTGAGGGCAGGATAAGCTGATGAAGCTGAGGTGAAGCTTGTTGAATATGGAGATGGATATCGATAATCAGATGAAGACGAATAGAAAGCCGGACCGAGAGACGGATCAGGAGATGGGGCAGGAGCCGATTCTGAAACTTAAAGCTGTGAAGAAATATTTTCCCATTAAGAAAGGTCTCTTCAGCCTCACGGTTGGTCATGTGAAAGCAGTGGACGATATCAGCCTTGACATCTACCGCGGCGAAACCTTCGGTTTGGTCGGAGAGTCAGGCTGCGGCAAGTCGACGCTGGGGCGTGTGATTCTGCGTCTGCAGAAGCCAACGGAAGGGGACATTCTATTCAACGATCGAAGCATCCTCAGCATGGATAAGAATGAGCTGCGCCAGCTGCGTCAGCAGATGCAGATCATCTTCCAAGATCCCTTCGGTTCGCTGAACCCGCGCTTTCCCGTGATGGATATCATCGGTGAACCATTGAAAGTACATACGCGGATGACGCGGAATGAGATCGATCAGAGAGTCGTTGAACTGATGGAACTGGTCGGTCTTGATCCTTCGCGCCGCTACCGCTATCCCCATGAGTTTTCCGGCGGGCAGCGGCAGCGCATCGGCATCGCCCGGGCGATCGCGCTGAATCCTCAGTTCATCCTGGCGGATGAAGCGGTGTCGGCCCTCGACGTATCCGTGCAATCGCAAGTGCTCAACTTGCTTATGAAACTGCAGAAGGAGCTTGGATTAACCATCCTGTTCATCGCGCATGGACTGCATGTGGTACGCCATATCTCCGATCGGGTCGGCGTCATGTATCTTGGCAAGATCGTGGAAGTCGCTTCGTCCGATGATGTGTTCGCTTCCCCGCTGCATCCTTATACAGCAGCGCTGTTATCCGCGAATCCAGTGCCGAACCCGCATGTGCGTCGAGAGAGGATCGTGCTGAGCGGCGATGTGCCGTCACCGGCGAATCCGCCGAAGGGTTGCCGGTTCCATCCCCGCTGCCCCTTCGTGCAGGAACGATGCAAACATGAAGCACCGGAGCTTATCGAGGTCGTCGCCGGCCGGCAGGTTGCTTGTCATTATCCTTTGATGGACAAAGGAGTCAGCCATGGTTAGGAAAATAAAATGGTTCTTTATGGCGATGCTGGTTATCAGCCATGCTGTGATTCATGATGTGTATGCAATTTCTTGGGTTTTAGCAGATCCTGAGGTTAACATCGAGAGAGCAGACATCATCGCACAAGGTACCTTTGACTTCACAAAAGCCAAATATAGAGTACCATTTCGTGTTATCCAGGTATTTAAGGGCGAAGTTCCAGAAAAATTTGAGGTTGTCTATGACCCTGAATTAGGCGGGAAATTATCCCATATTCAACGAAGGGGCGGACAAGTCATTCTATTTGTAAGCAGCAATAATAAAGATGGGGAATATTATGTACTTGGCGGAGAAAATGGATATGTTCCTGTCATGAATGGCCAGATCGTCATGACTGAACCAGAGAGAGCAGAAGTGTTTAATCGGTATTTTGAGGAGATTGGTATCCCGATTCTCAATGTAAAGACGAGAGATCCGCTCAAGGCGATCATGACCAAAGTCGTGCCGTTCTTCATCGGAGTGGCCGTCGTGACATGGGCCCTGTGGCTGCTGCTTAGATGGCGGGACAGGAAGATCATGAGCTCTAATCACGAAGTCAGTCAAGATTCGGATTCTGCGAAGGATTGATGATCAATCCGTATGCTGCGAACACCCCTGAACGCAGGGGTGTTTTTCTTATTTCGTCAGTATTCCTTTTACGATTCAGCCCAAGTTATGTATTGACAGAATAAGGAACAAGGATTACGATAGATGAAAAGTTTCCTAATGGAAACATTTGTGCATTAATGCAATACTATGAATCGTGAGAAAGAAGGAGGGCGTATGAAGGATGTGTCGTTGATGACACGGATCATCATCGGGGGAGTCATCGTGCTGCTGTTGTTGGCGGTCATGATCTTTGCCTGTTCGATCGGCCCCGTCCGTATTCCATTCCAACACACGATGTCGATCATCTTAGACGGCATGTCGATTGGGATGGATTCAAGCTTTACAGAAAGGGAAAGGCTGATCGTATCCGATGTTCGTCTGCCTCGAGTATTGGTCGGCGTACTCGTCGGCGCTGCTCTGGGTACAGCTGGTGCACTGATGCAGGGATTGTTCCGCAATCCACTGGTAGAGCCAGGATACATCGGAGTATCCAGCGGTGCTGCCTTTGGGGCCGTATGTGCACTATACTTCGGGCAAGCGGCAAGAAAGGTATCGCGACTTTACTGCTTCTCGGTATAGGTGCGAATTCCTTCCTTTCAGCATTGATCAGCATCATGGTAGCCAGTTCTAAGAATGAACAGGAACTGCGAAGTATCGTTTACTGGCTGCAAGGCGGTTTGGAAGCGAGAACTTGGGAACATGTGCATCTGACAGCTCCTCTGATCATTGCAGCTGTGATCTTCATCTGTCTTTTTGGCAAGGAGCTGAACGTGATGTTGTTAGGTGATGATCAAGCGCACAATGCCGGTATCCATGTGCAGCGACTGCGCTGGATGTTGCTGGTCTTGGCATCTTTGGTAAGGATGAAGGAAGGAGAATAGTGGATGCGGTTATTTAATCGTGCCGCGGTAGATTTTGTTTTTGTACTTATCTTGATACTGATGACGGCATGTTCATCCACAACTGCGACCCAGGACCAGGATATGATCAATGGGAAAGGAGAGGTAAACGAGCAGGAACATGCAACATCAGATCGAGCGGATGAAACAGATGAATCAGATGCTGTTTTCCCTGTGACCATCAATCTTGATCAGAGGCAAGTAAAGGCGGCAAGCAAGCCGCAGCGCATCGTTGCGATCTCACTGGATACTGCAGATGCCGTGCTGGAGTTGACGGATCCTTCGAGGGTAATCGCAGTTGCGGATTCCATCGATAATGTTCACCTAGCCTTCCAATCGAAGGCAGGGGAGCAAGCAGCGAACAAATTAAGATTCGCTGATTCGCGGGATCCGGAGAAGATTCTCGCTTATGAGCCCGATCTCATCTTGCTGACGAAACAGCATGAAGGGGAAATGGATGCAGAACAGATCCTCCTGCAATCGGGTATTCCGCTGATTAGTTTTCAGCTTTGGAATACGATCGATGAGATCGCAGCCAATATTCGCTAGATCGGCAAAGTGATCGGGGAAGAACAGGAAGCGGCTAAGCGGGTCGAGGCGACGTTAAGCAGGATTCAAGCGATTCAGGAAGCGGTTAACGAGATTGAACAGAAAAAACGATGCCGACGACTTTATGACGGCTCTGTCACGAATTGTTCTAGAGCAATGGGGATTGTTAAAAACGGTAGAAACCAAATGAATATCAAGTAAAAAAATAGGAATATATTATCAAACCCCAAGGCCTGCTGTTCGAGATCCATCCGATCGGAAGGACAGTTACAGCAGGCCTTGGGGTTGAGGCTATATTAGACATGAGGTGAGAGGTGATCTTGGCTAATGATTTGGAGATGCTGAATGCTTCATTACAGCGCGTATAATCTAAAGGATTCGCGCAGATCGATATCTTCTTCGTCTTGATCAACGAAAGAATTAAAGCAAGCGATGCATTTCTCTTCTGTGTCACAACGGTTCACATCGTCGCAAGTATAGCATAGACGAAGCATCAATTCCGTGACATCTTGTTCTCTTACAGCCATGGTCTCCAACCTCCTTTGGGTGATTTTATATTAACAAAAGGAAGTATATTTGTATGTGAATTAATTCACAATGACGGAAAAAATTTATGAGTGAAAGTTAATCTTGATCAGAATAAGAATTATGTAGAGATAAAGGGAGGATTATCTAGAGTTGTTATCGAAAATTTATGTAAAATTCAAGCGGAAGGTGTATTTTAATGGCTAATAGAAGTGGAAGGAAATATGAGTTTGACTTTTTTGAAGGATTAGTGGGCTTAGTATTAATAGTAGCGTTTATATCGGGTTTCGGTCTTACTGATTCCTTAATTGGAGGATTCATAGCAGCTGCGGCTGCCTTTGTATTAATAATTATGTTATTTGTCGTGATCCGTTATCGGGATGAACAAAAATTAATGCGGTCCGGTATTCATGATATAGACAAGATGGATGGCATCCAATTTGAACATTACTTAAAGTTATTGTTTTCAGCACAGGGATATAAGGTTGAGGTTACTAGAGCTGCAGGAGATTATGGCGCAGATCTTATACTGAGAAAAGATAATAAAAAAATAGTTGTTCAAGCAAAGCGTTATGCAAAGAATGTTGGGATCAGTGCCATTCAAGAGGTAGTTGCTTCAAAGGCTTATTATGGTGCAGACGAAGCATGGGTAGTGACCAATAGTGATTTCACGGAAGCTGCAAGAAACCTTGCTGAATCAAACGGTGTCATCTTAATTAATAGAGAAAGACTTATTGAAATGATTTTAGAAATAAATCCGCAGAATACAGTGACTCCCAAACAGGTTCTTGACGAGAATAAATCCGAAACAATCATCTGTGATCGATGCGGCAGCCAGATGGTTATAAGGAAAAGTCACAGAGGACAATTTTATGGATGCAGTTCATTTCCAAAATGCAGAAATACGAAGGCGATTAATTGAACAAGTATTAATATGTAATTATTGAATTAACATAATAAATCTTATGTAAATTAATATTGAAATATGATCTATAGTAAAGGAGTAATCTACACGCCAAACCATTACACAACATTGGGATTTCCAATTTATTCTGCATTCTCAGGATACCGAATTTAAATTCGCTGCGGAATCCTTTATACCCTCAGGACTATTTCATGTTGGAGAGGGAAGTTCTCCTAGAGCAGAGGCCATATTTACCGGCAGAATTATCGAAACTTCTGAGATTCTCAATGAACAATCAAAAAATAAATTTACGTGGGTTTTGATTAAGACACTGGGCGGCGAAATTGATGTTGTGATCGATCACGAACTTGTTACTAAGGAACTTAGAGTCGGAGGAATCCTCACAGGTTCATTCTGGCTAAGCGCCAAATTTATTGATGAACCAAAAGTGAAATAGAAGGGACTCATCCGTAAAAAAGTTTAGGTTGCGTACGAATCCCTAAAGATTACATATCAATCGCTACTTTATCAACGCTATTAAATCCGTTAACATGTTCGGACTTAATCCTTCTCCATAGATAACATATCGCTTTCCATTGACTGTTATCTGATTACCAGTGAAAACATCAAATGCTATGTCAGATTTATCAGCATCATCTTTAAACTTAAAAAAAATATAATATCCGTACTGTAACTCACTAGTAGGCGCGAAACGAAAAAAACTCCTTCTAACCTTTTTATTGTTTGTATAAGATGATAAAACGGATATCACTTTCTCTATGTCGTTCTGGTTGGTAAAATCATGCGAAACAAACTCTCTGCCTGAGGTTGGATAAACCGTCAAGAGGATGTGATCGACATCTTCTGCACGAAGATCAGCAATACCAATAGTTTCAGTCAAACTCGACGGATAGAAAAGGACAACACCGCCTGCAAGAATAAGAAGAAGGATCATCGAGAATAATATCTTCTTCATAAAGTATCATCACCTTTACAACTTCATAATTATTGAGTACAAACGCTAATCATAAAGATATCATTCATATTCAAAATAGTAAAGATAGCCATTCATGCACATACAAAGAAATATAACAGGATCAAGCATTATTTACGAATATAAACAAACATTATTAACATAATAAATCTTATGTAAACCAAAATAAATAATCCCCCAGCTTCTTTGCGAAGAGGGGGAACACGAATCAAGGTCATTGTATGACTTTAATATTCAGACGGTTGATCGCCTTTTCCATCGTTTTGTCTGTGAGCTGCGCATACAATTCGGTTGTATCGGTGCTGGCGTGACCGAGCTGCCGCTGGGTTTTGTAGATATCATTTTTCAAATAGTAACTGGTTGCAAAGGAATGGCGCAGCTTATGCACGGAGAGCATCGGTTTACCAAAAGCTTGCGCATACTTAGTGACCATCTGCTGAATCGCTCGTTTCGACATACGTTTCGCCTGTGAAGAACCGCGGGGGATCGCCAGGAACAAAGCCTTCTCATGGCGGCTGTGAGGATAGCGAATCGAGCGGATCTCAAGATAATGCTGCAGGGCTTCTTTGCCGCTCTCCGCGAAATAAACGCTTTGCTTCATATCGGGATCGTGGGATCCCTTCCTATATATATGTGCAATTTTCTTCGTTAGATCAATATCATCCACATCCAGATTCACTGCCTCAGAAACCCTGATCCCCGAAGCGAGGATTAAGGATACGATCGCCGTGTCACGAATTCGATTTCGTTCATAATAGTGAAGAGCTTGCGGATTATCGGCGATGACCTTCCTGTAATCTCTGGTAACAAAATCAATAAACCTCTGAATCTCCGCATCGTCTTCAAGAATCTTGCCCTGCAGGCGATTGGCCATGAGTTTCGGATCAGTGATTCGTCTCGTCTTTAACTTGGCCATCACATTGCGCTTCAGCAGGGGATAGTGGTCCTCATCCTCTGCGATCTGGCTGAGATAATGAAACAACGATTTTAGGGAAGCCAGTTTGCGTTCACGGGTAGCGACGCTGTTCTGATGGCGGATCTGCAAATGCAGTTTATAGTTATCGATATTAGAAATCGTAAGCCGTTCCAAATCGATTAATTCAATCTGGTTAATGGATGGGGCAGAAGTAAGTCCTTCGTGCATCATCCAATTGAAGAAGGTTTCAAAATCTCGCGTATATTCAAGCAGCGTAGAAGGGGAGAGGTCGACGAGTTTATGTTCGATATATTGCTCTACATACCAAGGGAAGAGAGGGAGGCGTTGTTCCAACAATCTAAGATCCTGAGACTTGATGACATTCAAAGCATGTAACACCTCACTAAACAAATAATTAAAGTCATTAATTATTATAATGGGAACGCATGTTCTTGTAAAGTGAGGTTGAAATGCTAATCTGTAGCGTTATTCACAAAAACCGTATTTTGTGCATAAGATGCTCCGTTGAGCTGTGACATTTTTGACTTTTGATTGAAGGTTTTCTATAGTTAATGTTGGATTAAATGAATCAGGAGGGGTTACGAATTGGCCAAAGTAGCATTTCTTCTAGCGAGTGGATTTGAAGACTCCGAAATGAAAAATCCATACGAAGCTGTAAAGGAAGCAGGACATGAAGCAGTTATTATCGGACTTGAAAAAGGCGCACAATGCGATGGCAAAAAAGGAACCGTCTCCTATAAAACCGATCTGGGAGCTGCTGAGGCAAAAGCGGATGACTTTGATGCCGTAGTAATCCCAGGCGGAAGCGCTCCAGAAGCATTGCGCGTGAACGATGACATCGTTCGTTTCGTTAAAGAAATCAATGATCAAGGCAAATTAATCGCCGGCATCTGCCACGGCCCCCAAGTTATGATTAGTGCCGATGTATTAAGAGGCAAAGCTGCCACTTGCTACATCGGAATTCGCGATGACGTGAAATTAGCGGGCGCTGAATACCGCGACGAAGAAGTTGTCGTGAGTGAGAATATTATTACATCTCGCACACCCGATGACGAACCCGCGTTTATTCGCGAAATCTTAGCCAAACTGAATTAAAGGACAAGAAGAGGAAGGCATTCTCCATGCTGAGAACACCTTCCTCATTTTTTATTATATAACGGGCCCGCGAGCCTTTCAATATCCCGGCGATGACGATGGTACTTCGATCGCGAATGTATCGCAAATACCGGAGATTATGTTAGAATAATAGAAAGAATCGCCGATATGGTCAAAGAAGAACTATTAATAGAAGATATTTCTGACGATATACATTTTGAAACAAAAACAGCAAGAATCGAATTTCGCGTCTACGGCACGTTTCATACATACGATCTCATCGTTGATACTGATTGGCTGGATTTAAATCTGTTTAAGATCAGCTCAACGCTGCTTAAAAGATCACGGCAGCAATAAACGACTTTATTATGCAGAAATCGACCAGAGCACGTTTTAGTTTTATTGATGAATAAAGATCGAGCCAGAAAATTAAAAAACGTTCATTCCGAATTTTGTTGCAGCAGCGATTCATGATTAGACAGGCTGGAATACAGCAAAGAACGGTGCTGAATGAACTTAAATAACGAATCAACAGCATTCCAAAATTTCCTTTTTCAAATCCACACTTTAGTTTACATAATATATATTATCGGACATTTGAGTCGGAGTTACTTAGGATATCAATCCTGATCCATTCCGAAGATCTTAATCTCGCCGGCGTCTTTCTTGATCAATCCCATGATGAGTTTGATGGTTGTGCTCTTCCCCGCTCCGTTCGGCCCGATAAATCCCATGATATAACCTGGCTTGAGAGCAAGGTTAATATTTCGCAGCGAAAAGTCTTGGTATGTCTTAGACACATTGATGAGTTCTAAAATATTCGTCATTTCTGCTCACTCCTCATAGATCAGCTCTAACATTTCCTTCAGTTCTTCTAGGGATAGACCGGCCATCTTGGCCGTGCTAACGGCTTCGGCCAACGCATCCTCGACCATCTTCAGCTTCGCCTCTCGAAGCATCTCGCGGTTCAGAGGTGCTACGTAAGAACCTTTGCCGGCGACGGTGACGATCAGCCCCTCTTTCTCCAGCTCCTCATAGGCTCGTTTGGTCGTAATCACGCTGATATTGAGCTCTTTGGCGAGATTTCGAATGGATGGGAGAGCCTGTGAATCGGTGAGTTGTCCTTTCAGGATCTGCTCCTTCATCTGGTTGACAATCTGCAGATAGATCGGCTCATCAGAAGTATTCGAAATGATGATATTCACAACTTTGTCTCCCCTACCTCGTACATACTGTATATATACAATATATACGGTATAAACACACTAGTCAATAGCAGAACAAAAAAGACCCTGAAATTAAGATCCCAGGGTCTTATAATCACGGGAAGCTTTCTAATTCCCTGTTCCGCTTACAAGTGAAGCAGCACAGCGGGCTTAACGGCTCTTCTTAAGATAGATTGTGGAAATTTTATCGATTTATGTGTATAGTGGTAAGTAATATAAAGTGGATAGGGTGAATGTAAGATGAACAAGGGTGCCAATGTCCATAACAATTCGTTTATTGACAAGTGGTCCAAAATAAGAGATAAAGGAAGGTTTAAATACCTTGTTACTAGAGGTTTTGGTATAGGTCTGCTCATTTTTCTCATCTGGTTTGCAGTTTTTACGATGACGGAGATCCTTTTGTCACCGAATAGAGATATTATTTTATCAGAAAAAAGAACGATCATTTATGCTAGATGTGCAATGTGGTTCATATATTGCGAAATACTTGGATTTATATTTGCAAATTTAAGATGGAAAAGAAATGAGGAAAAATTTTTGAATATGACAAAGTAAATAAGCGCTGATTGAATCACCCCCCCCCAAACCCGCAAACGCGCAGGTTCAAAAGCGTCTTCATAATCACTGAACTTATATCCTTCCATAGGCTTTTAACGTCTTCAGCCTCTCTACCGTCAGGTATCCGCGCCATTCCAATTCGACGAAAGGACTCACCGTCGGCCAAGTGATTGGCCAGCCGCCGTCTTCCTGCTGTTCTTCTGCCAGGGCATCGAGATGGGCTTCGAGCACATCATCGGTGACGAATTTGCGCGCATAGCTGTCCGGCGTCGGTGCCCAGTCCAGCACTTTCTGCACATAACCTTCCGCATGGGCATCCAGCTCGATGACGCCGGGCTGGGCCAGCCACTCGTCCAGCCTTTGCAAGTATGGTTTGGCCCGCTCCTGATCCGGTGTATTCACAAGGAAGTTAACCCACTGAATCCCTTCATGATATCCTGTAGGCTGACCTTCCTGATCCATCGTTCGCCAGACATATTCTACACAGCGGATGAACCAGTCTTCATCAGTCACGCCTGGATCAAAGGCCTGCTTCCACAACATGCCGAGGATATTGCCCGTTGGGTTCATCATCGGCAGATCATCGCGTTCGGCGCTCCACCAAGGTGCATGCGGGTATTCCATGACATTCTTATGCACGAATGGCAGACCGCCCTCGGGTAAGGTGATCTTGCGTAAGTAATCGATCAGCCTTCGAAACATCTCCAGATCCGTATGCTGTACTTCCAACATCACGGCAAGGGCAAGTTCCGTCGGCACAGGTTGGCTGTATGGACAGCGAATATCCGGTTCGAGGGCATGTCCGAATCCGCCGTCTTCATTTTGATACGCACCCAGAGCCTGGATGACTGCCTCCTTGGAGCCGCCTTCGAACCAATATTCATACCTCCGGCGATCGATTAAGCGGGCATTTCGATAGATGTAATCCTTCGCTTTGGACAATACATCATTGTCATTCATCATCATTCCTCCCTCAAAGAATTAATGT
>NZ_BMAQ01000013.1 GCF_015472005.1 Insulibacter thermoxylanivorax
TTCGTCGTCTCTCGGCCGCTCTGATAGTTTCGTCAGTGCCTCAAGGCGACTTTATTAATATAACACATCTTCAATCTTCTATGCAAGCACTAATTTGTGGATTTTATTTTCTTTTTGTGCTCTCATGTATTGGCATGATCAGAACAAAATAAATATCTGCTCTGCTCGGTTACAAACTCATCTCCTCGCTCATCCTGCATGAATTGCAGCGCAAGGAGCGTGAGGATTAATATAACACATACTTCCGATCTGCCGCAAGCTCATAAATCTTGGAAGATAAAGAGCAAGATGTTGTGAGCAGTACTTCACGAAGATCACAGACGTGTGTCGGAGATACTAACGGAACTAGAGTACGTTATTTGACCGAAAACAGCATGTATTGAAAAACTAACGGAACAATGGTTCGTTATTTGAGTAAAAAAGAGATGATTGAAGCTGATTTTGATGCAATAGCGCATCGTTGTTCCGTTACATTACAAGTAAAGCTGAAACGAGGCAAATAACGTACTGACGTTCCGTTACTGTTAATTCTGTTAAAATCGATCACAGTATGTTCCGCTACTCTGCTCTGCTGCGGTCAATTCCGAACCAATTCCTCAACCACTGTTGCACTCCGCCCTCCGCTCTATGCTGCAGCACGCGCTTCGGGCCCGCTTCCGGTTACTCGAGTTGATGTGAGATCACTTCTGCAATATAGAGATCACGCTTCTGCGTCAAATTGATGATCTCCCCTTGAACCTCAACCCAAGGCCGAGTAGGATTCGCGCTGTCGGCATAGACGATCTTGCCGATCCTGCCGCAGCTCAAGCGAATGGTATACCCGATCTGATGCTGGGTTAATTTATGAATGAAGGTCTGCACGAATGCAGGATCCAGCTTGCCAAAGGCATCCTGAGTCAACTGCTCCAACACGACATACGGCGAACGCGCATGCTGGTACTTCGTCGAATGCGTCATCGCATAGAAGACATCCGCAATCGCAACAACCTTCGCATAAGGATGGATCTTATCTCCGGTCAATCCAAGCGGATACCCTGACCCGTCCTCCCTTTCATGATGCTGCAGAGCGGCTAATTTTACTCCCTCATTGATGCCTTTAACAGGCTTCAGAAGATTATAGCCGATGATCGTATGTTTCTTAACTTCCTCCATCTCTTCCGCCGTTAATCGACCCGGTTTGTTGAGCAGCGCCGGATCAATCTCCATATTGCCGATATCATGCAGCAGTCCTGCCAGGGCCGCCGGCATGAGGTCCTTTGCCTTAAACTTGCTCCAACTTGCCAGGTAATAGGAGATCAGCCCGACTCCGATGCTTTTGTGAAAGAGATAGTCCTTAACCCTGATCTTGTCCTCGGCGGTAATCAGAAGATCCTGATAGTCATAATGCTGTACCATGATCTCAAGATGATTGCGCATCTCAACGATCGGTAAGTCTTCGGCGGCACTTGTATTCTTAAATGCGCGTTTCATAATCTGCAGAAGCTGTTCATAATGCTGCTCAAAAATCTGCGCATCGCTTAAGCTGGATCCGCTGCTTCTATCATCCGGATCTTCCTGAATCCCGTGCTTGCTTGCAGACGGATCGATCGATACTTCATCGATCATGAACGCTTTCAGAATCTCCAAGTCCCGCTCCGTAAGAACCGTGCCTTTGTAGAAGAGAATATTCCCTCGATGCGTCAAAACATCCGCAAGCAGCACGTCCCCGATCTCTAAACTGCTGACACGTACTTGTACCATACCAATCACCTACTAAGCTGTTATCGTTCACTGAGTATGTGTCAATCCGGGTGAATCCTGGCGATCTAGCAAAAAAGGGCCCTTGACAACTTAATATCCTTAATTGTCAAAGAAGCCCTTGCTTTGCACAATCTCATCTTATTGTTAATCTTCGCTCGCATCCATCTCCGGTTGGTCGCCCATCTCTTGCTGATCATCCATCACCGGATGGTCGCCCGCTTCCTGTTGGTCGTCTATCTCCGGCTGATCCGGCTGATCTTCGTCTTCTTCGTGGAAGGGATCCACTTCTGCTACCGTCGACACCTCATCCTCATCACGGATATGGATGATTCGGACACCTTGCGTATTCCTGCCCATCTCAGAGATCCCGGCAATATTCGTGCGAATCACCGTGCCGGTCGTCGTAATCACCATGAGATCATTCTTCTCATCGACAATCTGCAAAGCAACGACACGGCCGTTCTTCTCCGTGATGTTGATCGTTTTGATTCCCTTGCCGCCGCGGGATTGGCTGCGGTATTCCGATACCGGCGTCCGCTTGCCGTATCCGAGCGCTGTGACAACCAAGACATCGCCTTCGCCGTCATCATCGATGACATCCATGCCGACAACATAATCCTCTTCCTCGATGCTGATCCCCTTTACGCCGGCAGCGGTGCGTCCCATCGGTCGTACCTCTTCTTCGGAGAAGCGGATCGACATCCCTTGGGAAGTTCCCAGGATGATCTCTTGATTGCCATCCGTTAACCTTACGTCGACCAACTCATCTCCATCGCGCAGATGGATGGCGATCAAGCCGCCCTTGCGAATATTGGTATAATCCGCAAGCTGCGTCTTCTTCACGATCCCTTGACGCGTAGCGAAGAACAGATATTTGTCCAGATCTTCTTCGGAGACCGGGATCACGGCATTGACGATCTCACCAGGTTCAATCTGGATGAGGTTGATCACCGGCGTCCCCCGCGCAGTTCGGCCTAATTCTGGTACCTCATACGCTTTGATCCGGTAGGCCTTGCCCTTATTCGTGAAGAACAAGAGATACTGGTGCGTATTGGTGACGAATAGATGCTCTACGAAGTCATCTTCCTTCGTATCCATACCTACGACGCCCTTGCCTCCCCGCTTCTGTGTGCGGTAAGTCGTCACGGGCAGACGCTTGATATAGCCTGTATGGGTGATGGTGATGATGACATCCTCCCGCGGGATCAGATCCTCATCGAGGATCTCTTCCTCAGCGGCAATGATCTCCGAACGTCTCTCGTCGCCGTATTTTTCTTTGATCTCCAAGAGCTCTTCACTGATGATGTTCAGCACCAGCTGCTCATCAGCGAGGATCGCCTTGTATTCGGCAATCTTCTTCAGCAATTCATTGTATTCTTCCTCGATCTTCTCGCGTTCCAGCCCAGTTAACCGCTGCAGACGCATATCGAGGATGGCTTGTGCCTGCTCATGGCTCAAAGAGAACCTCGTGATCAGTCCTTCCCGCGCCTCCTCCGTCGTTCGGGAACTGCGGATCAGATTGATCACTTCGTCGAGGTGATCCAGAGCGATGCGGAGTCCTTCGAGGATATGAGCCCGTGCCTCGGCTTTCCGCAGATCGAACTCCGTTCTGCGGCGAATCACTTCGACTTGGTGCTGGATATAGTAGTGCAACATATCGCGAAGACCGAGAACCTTGGGCTGTCCATCGACCAGGGCAAGCATATTCACGCCGAAGTTCGATTGCATCGCCGTGTGTTTGTACAGATTGTTTAGGACCACATTCGGGTTCACATCGCGGCGCAGTTCGATCACGACCCGCATGCCGTTGCGATCCGATTCATCCCGCAGATCGGTGATACCGTCGATTCGCTTCTCATTGACGAGTTCAGCGATCTTCTCCACCAATCTTGCCTTGACAACTTGATACGGCAGTTCGTGAATGATGATGCGGGATCGGTTGCCGACTTCTTCGATCGACGTCTTCGCACGCATCGTAATCGCACCGCGGCCTGTGAGATAAGCCTGTTTGATGCCTTCTCGGCCCAGGATATAGCCTCCCGTTGGGAAGTCCGGACCCTTAATATATTGCATCAATTCCAGCGAAGTGAGATCGGGATTGCGGATCAGAGCAATCGCTCCATCGATCACTTCCGACAAGTTATGCGGCGGGATGTTCGTCGCCATCCCGACGGCGATCCCTGACACTCCGTTGACAAGCAGATTCGGAAAACGCGACGGCAGAACCGCCGGTTCCTTCTCCTCTCCGTCATAGTTCGGTACGAAATCCACCGTATCCTTATTCAGGTCACGCAGCAGCTCCATCGCGATCTTCGAAAGTCTCGCTTCTGTATACCTCATCGCAGCTGCCGAGTCACCGTCGATCGAACCGAAGTTGCCGTGACCTTCTACGAGGGTATACCGCATCGAGAAATCCTGCGCCATGCGGACCATCGTCTCATATACAGCAGCATCCCCGTGGGGATGGTATTTACCGATGACTTCGCCGACGATTCTGGCTGATTTCTTGAAGGGTTTGTCGGGGGACATTCCCAATTCAGCCATCGCGTATAAGATCCGGCGGTGAACGGGCTTCAGCCCGTCCCTCACATCCGGGAGCGCGCGGCTCACTATGATGCTCATGGCATAATCCATGAATGATTGACGCATCTCTTGACCTATATCAATATCTTTAATCCTGGATTGCATATCGTCAGCCATGAGAACCTCCTGTATTATGATCTAATCCATATGTGAACTAACCCCATATGCGATCAATTCCATATATCAAATCATTGTTAACCCATATGAAGATTGACTTGTTCAGCAAATAGTAAAATTATTCATATCTTCTCTATTATATTACTTTCTCAAAATAAGTACAATTAAACCGCCGCTCATAAGATCTCGCAAATCCTTGATGTTGTGCGCTTTTTGTAATGAACTTTCCTTTGGTCACAAGTCTTTGCTAAGATCCGTTCATGTGCGCCTCATGCTGCAAAGCAAAATTCGCGGTTCAATTATGCCCAATTCTGTTATATGCTAGTAAGGGTATGAAAAGGATTCGAACCAAGACACCTAAGACGAACATAACACTGCAATAGGAGCGACGGTACATATGGCTAATTGGATTCTGAATGTCATGGAGCAGTACGGTTATCTGGGCATCGCACTCATCATCGCAATCGAGAATCTATTTCCGCCGATCCCTTCCGAGCTGATCTTAACCTTCGGCGGTTTCCTCACCACTTATACGAATATGACCATTCTCGGCGTGATCATCGCTTCGACGATTGGATCGATCGGCGGAGCGGTCATCCTCTATGCCCTCGGCCGGATCTTCGACATCGAAGTGCTGCAGAAGATCATCGACCGCTGGGGGCGTATCCTCCGCGTGAAACGGGAAGATCTGGACAAAGCTAATAACTGGTTTAACCGCTACGGTTATTGGACGGTATTTTTCTGCAGGATGGTGCCGTTGATCCGCAGCCTTATCTCGATCCCTGCGGGCATGGCGAAACTGAATTTTGGTTTATTCCTGCTCTTCACGACCTTGGGTACGCTGATCTGGAATACCGTTCTCGTCTCACTTGGGGCCCTGCTCGGTGAGAACTGGGAGATCATCCTGCACTATATGGATGTCTACTCCAACGTAACCTATGCGGTCTTAGCGATCCTGTTCATCGCTTTCATCTGGTACTGGTTCTTCAAACGCAGCCGCAAGAACGGCTGAGCTCCGCAGACTCAATTGAACTGCATACTCAATTGGACGCCTGTCCGATCGCATAACCTTTACTGCTGTGCATATCCCATATACAGAGAGAAGGTGCTTGATTCTGCTAGAAGCAGCAGGCACCTTCTCCTTCTAGATATCCAGATTTCGAACATATCTGGCATGCTGTTGTATGAATTCCCGTCTAGGTTCTACGTTATCCCCCATCAGGATGTTAAACAGCTCATCGGCTTTCACCGCATCTTGTATGCTCACTTGCAGCAGAGTGCGGCTTTCCGGATCCATCGTCGTCTCCCAGAGCTGCTCCGGGTTCATCTCTCCAAGACCCTTATAGCGCTGGATATCAATTTTCCCTTCTCCCAGACTCGCCACGATCTCATCCCGCTCTTTGTCGCTGTAAGCATATCGCACAACCTTGTTCTTCTCGATCTTGTAAAGCGGCGGCTGAGCGATATAGACATATCCCGACTCGATAATCTGCCGCATGAAACGATAGAAGAAAGTCAGCAGCAGGGTGCGGATATGAGCGCCGTCCACGTCAGCATCGGTCATGATGATGACTTTATGATAGCGAGCCTTCGTGATGTCAAAATCTTCTCCGATTCCCGTGCCAAGAGCCGTGATGATCGCACGGATCTCCGAATTCGAGAAGATGCGGTCTAGTCTGGCTTTCTCTACGTTCAGAATCTTCCCCCGCAGCGGCAAGATCGCTTGGAAATGACGATCCCGGCCTTGCTTGGCAGATCCGCCTGCAGAGTCCCCTTCGACGATGAACAGTTCGCTGATCGATGCATCCCTGGATGCACAATCCGCCAGCTTGCCCGGCAGCGAGCTTGCTTCGAGCGCCGTCTTGCGCCGCGTCAGCTCCCGTGCCTTGCGCGCCGCTTCCCGCGCCCGGGCCGCTTGCAGCGCCTTCTCTACGATCTTCTTCGCCGTCGCTGGATTCTCATCCAGGAATTCGGAGAATTTCTCACTGAAGATCGATTCGACGATGCCGCGCACTTCGCTGTTGCCGAGTTTCGTCTTCGTCTGACCCTCGAACTGCGGTTCAGGGATCTTCACCGAGACGATAGCTGTCAAGCCTTCACGCACATCATCACCGGTCAGGTTGGAATCATTGTCCTTGATCGCATTGGTCTTGCGGGCATATTCATTGATGATCCTCGTCAACGCGCTCTTGAACCCAGATTCGTGGGTCCCGCCTTCGTGGGTATGGATATTGTTCGCGAAGGAATAGATGTTCTCCACATAGCTGTCGTTGTATTGGAGCGCGATCTCCGCATGGATATTGTCACGCACACCCTCCATATAGATCGGCGGTTCGTGCAGCGCTTCCCGATTGCGGTTGAGGTACTCGACGAACTCGATGATGCCCCCGTCATACTTGAAGGTCTGCCCGCTGTCTGTCCGTTCATCATACAACCGGATCTGAATGCCCTTGTTCAAAAAAGCCAGTTCGCGAATTCTCGATTCTAAGATCTCATAATCAAATTCCGTCGTCTCCGTGAAAATCTCTGCATCCGGCAGAAAATGAATCTTCGTACCCGTCTCATCCGTTTCGCCGATGACCTTGAGATCATACAGCGGAACACCGCGCTGGAATTCCTGTTTATGAATCTTGCCGTCGCGTTTGATCTCTACGGTCAGATGTTCGGACAAGGCGTTCACAACGGATACCCCTACGCCGTGCAAGCCGCCGGATACCTTGTAGCCCTCACCGCCAAACTTACCGCCGGCATGGAGTACCGTGAGCACGACTTCAACCGTCGATTTCTGCATCTGCGGATGCATGCCGACAGGAATCCCCCGTCCGTTGTCGATGACGGTTATGCTGTTATCTTTGTGTACGATGATCTCGATCTCCGAACAATACCCAGCCAAGGCTTCGTCGATCGAGTTGTCAACTACTTCCCATACCAGATGGTGCAGACCCCGAGCGCTGGTCGAACCGATATACATGCCGGGACGTTTCCTAACGGCTTCAAGTCCCTCTAATACTTGAATCTGGCTTTCATCATATGACTTATTCTGAAACGATGTCATGGCTTCACCTACTCTATTAATGTGAATTGCAGCGAGGTTCTAGAAGATATGATTCAGTCGTTTTTTCAGCGTGGTGGATGAGATCGGCGAATAATAGATCTGATCCTGCGTCATGACGATGGACTTAACCTCTTCTTCCCCTACCTGTACGACCCGTCCCTGTTCTCTCGCATGTTCCATATACTCACTGGATATCTTGGAAGACTGTTCGATATTCACATCGAAGATCGCGATCAGTTCTGCTGCTCGAATCATCCGATCTGCACCGATATGGATGTACATATCCTCACTCCTGTCCCATCCCACTGCAATCTCGATTACTTGGTGCGAACTTGGCCATTCTCGACAATATATAAAGCTGCATCATGCAGCTGCTGCAGCCTTAAACTCTCGATGCTGGTTGTCGTGATGAAGGTCTGCACCTTGCTCTGAAACGTCGTAATCAGCTGATTTTGCCGATTCTGATCGAGTTCTGACAACACATCGTCCAGAAGCAGCAGCGGATATTCTCCGATCTCCTGATGAATGAGTTCAATCTCGGCCAGCTTAACAGACAGCCCGACGGTGCGTTGCTGCCCTTGTGAGCCATAGACTTGTGCGTCCTTGTCATTGATCAGAAACTGAATATCATCGCGATGAGGACCGACCAGCGTCGTGCCGCGCCTTACCTCCTGGTCCCTCATCTGGGATAACTTTATCATAAATTGGTTAATTAATACAGATTCCTCATCTAACGGATTGCAGTCGAAGGATGGTTTGTATACGATCTTAAGCTGTTCCGTATCATTGGTGATCCCTGCATGGATCTCCTCTGCCCAAGCTTGCAGTTGTGTTATAAATTGTTGACGTTTGCGCATGATTTTAGAACCATATGCTGCAAGCTGTTCGTCCCAGATCTCCATCATGACCTGATTGGCGGGGCTCCATTGCTTCAGCGCATTGTTGCGCTGCAACAGGATCTTCTGATACTGACTGAGATGATACAGATAAGTCGGGTATACCTGACCCAGCTCAACATCAAGAAAACGCCGTCTAACCCCGGGGGACCCCTTGACGATCTCGAGGTCTTCCGGAGCAAACATCACTGCGTTCAGAGAACCGATATATTGACTTAACCTGCGTTGCTCCAAGCCGTTGATACTGGCTTTCTTCCCTTGTTTGGAGATCCTGATTTTAAGTCTTAGATCCCCAAGTTCGCGTGTAATCCTTCCTTCGATCTCCGCATGTTCAGCATCCCAGGCGATGAGTTCCTTATCCTTGTGCGTCCGATGCGACCTTGTCAAAGCAAGCACATAGATCGCTTCCAGCAGGTTCGTCTTACCTTGAGCATTGGCACCTATGAATAGATTCACTTGGTGATTCGTAGAAAGCGCAAGATGTTCATAATTCCGGTACCGAATCAGCTGTATATCGTTAAGATACAAAAAAATATCCTCCTGCTGTTAATTGCCCGTTATCTTGAATTTACCGCAACCTTCTACTGCAATTATATCATTTTTGTAGAGTTTTTTCCCTCTTTTGTTTTCCGGCTCTCCGTTTACATATACGCTCCGATCAGCGAGGAATGCCTTGGCTTGACCGCCTGTATCTACAATATAGGCCAGTTTTAGAAACTGGCCTAAGGTGATATATTCCGTTGAAATCCTAACTTCCTTCATAGTATGCTTCGCTCCTTAGTTCGTCGTGCGATAAGGCAGGATGAGATGCAGGACGGCGTCGCTTCCCTCAGGAGTAACGATGATCGGGCTCATCGCACCTGTAAAGGAGATATGTACCCGCTCCGTATCCATCACTTTCATCACATCCAGCAGATACCTCGAGTTAAATGCGATTCTAAGCGGTTCCCCGCGGTATCCCTCAACTTCGATCTGTTCCGTTACCTTGCCGAGTTCGGTAGAGGAAGAAGAGAGTTCGATCGTCTGCTCATCGATGGAAACCAGCCGCACGATATTCGTCTTCTCTTCCCGTGACAACAGATAAGCCCGGTCCAGCGCATCGGTCAATTGCTTCGTATCCAGCGTGAACTCCGTCTTGAAGACCGTCGGAATGATCTTGGATGTGTCAGGATATGTACCGTCCAAGATTCGGGAGTAGAAGAGCATGTTCTCCATCCGGAACAGAACTTGATTGTTCTCGATCACGATATCGATCATCGCGTTCTCCGGAAGGATCTTGCTGAGTTCATTGAGTGTCTTCGCCGGAATGACGATCGGCCGATCGCTGTTCGGTTCATGTCCTTGAATCTCGACTTCGCTGCTTGCCAGACGATGGCGGTCCGTAGCAACAAACTTCAAGCGATTGCTCTGGATATTCCATAGGATACCCGTGAGGATCGCGGAATTTTCATTCGTGGAAGCTGCGAACGCCGTCTGGCGAATCATAGTACGCAGCATATCGCTGCTAAGATGCAGAACATGTTCTTCCGAAAGACGCGGCAAGAGCGGGAATTCTTCCGGATCCAAACCGACGAGCTGCACTTCCGAAGAACCGGCACGGATCATCGTGACAAAGTGCTCGAAAACTTCGATTTCAATGATGTCAGAAGGCAGTTTCTTCACGATCTCCGTCAGAAATTTGGCAGGCAGAACCACACTGCCTGCTCGCTCTAATTCGATAATCGTCTGATCTTCTTGAACCGATGGAATGAAGCTTTGGATCGAAATCTCGGTATCGCTTGCCGTTAAGGTTAATCCCTGTTCATCAGCATCGAGCTTAATCCCGCTCAGGATGGGAATGGATGTTTTAACAGCAACAGCTTTGGAGACATTAGAGATCGCTTCATTAAATTCATGTTTGGCAATATTGAGTTTCATAGGTTCAACTCCCAGGGATAAAGGTGTTCTAAATCGCATTACACATACATATAGATATATTTTAACTAATTAGAAGCAGTAGTAGGGGCTGTGAGTATGTGAATATGTTATTAAAACTCATGAATATACAGGTTATCCACTTGTGTATAATCTGTTGACAGCAACCCCTTAATTTCTACATTTATCAACATGTTCATAAGCCATTCAAATTCTTAATCTTATCGGTCAGATTTTGAATGATCTTGTATAATTCTTGGTCTTCTTCGATGGTTTGGGAGATCTTGTCATGGGCGTGGATGACCGTTGTATGGTCACGACCGCCAAAAGCTTCGCCAATCTTAGGCAGCGAGAAATCCGTGAGCTCCCGTGACAGGTACATCGCAACTTGGCGCGGGAAAGCGATGGCTTTGGTCCGCTTGCGGGCTTTGAAATCCTCGATCTTCAGGCCGAAGTATTCGCCGACCACCTGCTGAATATCGTGAATCGTGATCGATTTGGGGCGTCCTGCTGGAATGATATCCTTCAGCGCCTGCGCAGCCAGATGGGCGGTGATGTCCTCATTTACGAGGGAGGAATACGCGATGACACGGATCAAAGCGCCTTCCAGCTCACGAATATTGGTATTGATATGATTGGCGATATACATGATCGCTTCATTCGGGATATCCAGATTTTCCGCTTTGGCTTTCTTGCGCAGGATGGCGACCCGCGTCTCGAGATCCGGCGGCTGGATATCCGTGATCAGACCCCACTCGAATCTGGAGCGAAGTCTTTCCTCTAGAGTAGGGATCTCCTTCGGCTGCCGGTCACTGGAGATGATGATCTGCTTATGTGCTTCATGCAAGGCATTAAAGGTATGGAAGAACTCTTCCTGGGTTTGCTCTTTGCCAGCGATGAATTGGATATCGTCGATAAGCAGTATGTCGATATTCCGGTACTTCAGACGGAACTCTTCACCGCGGATGTCGCGGATGGCATTGATGAATTCGTTCGTAAATTTCTCGGAGGACAAGTATAAAACTCGGCTCCGCGGATTATGCTCAAGAATATAGTGTCCAATCGCGTGCATGAGATGCGTCTTACCCAGGCCAACGCCGCCGTAGATAAACAAAGGGTTATACGCCTTGGCCGGCTGTTCAGCTACAGCCAGTGAAGCGGCATGGGCAAAGCGGTTGCCGGCACCGATGACAAAGGTATCAAAGGTGTATTTGGGGTTCAGCATGCTCGCGTACGACTCTTCATGGACTTCTACTCTGGGCTTTTTAGGAGGTTCTTCTTGCTGTTTGCTCACGATCTGGGCTGCTTCCGGTTCGGTAACAAACTTGATCTCCTTAGAGTTCCCGTTGATCTCGATTAAGGTATTCTTGATGAGTTGGGAATACTTGCCCTCCAGCCAGTCCCGAGCGAATTCATTGGGGGCCAGAATGGTCAACGTCGTATCATCCGAATGGATGACTTTGGTGGACTTGAACCACGTGTCGAAACTGGGCTTACTGATCTTCGTCTGAATGATGGATAGGGCTTGCTGCCACAGATCATGGACCTGCTCTTCCAAATTATGTTCACTCCTTCTTAAAAAACAAAGCGCGGGATCTTGTGTGAGGATGTGTTTATATAGAAGAAAAAGAAATTTCAACTCTAGGCAGGGTTGAAATTTGTCGTTATTATTCACATAAGATCATGGCTGAGGATAATTCTAATCACATTGGGGAAAAGTTGTTCACAATGTTATCCACAGGCTGTGTATAATTCACTGGTCCAAACGGTTATTCACAGCAAAAGCACCTATTATAATATCAAAACAATGCCGTGATTTCAATGAATCCAGCGAAATTATCCACAATTTCAATACCTTGTGGTTAATAGTTATCAACAACACTACATATTGTGAATAATTTGTTTATGATCCGACAGAATTCGTTATTTTGCGATAGAAAGTTATACACATGTGAATACTTCTTTTTGTGGAAGTGGCGAAGGGAGGGGCCAGGTGACGAAATTCATGTTCTTATTGACTTTTGAGACATGTAGTGGTTAAATATTTAAAGGCATTTTTTCTATAAAGCAGAGGATGAGCTCGAAACGCGGTTCATTCAGATAATGGTCTGTATGTATGGGGTAACTTTGTAAGGAGGTGCGATCATGGGTAAGCCGACATTCCAACCGAATGTTAGAAAGCGTAAGAAAGTGCACGGTTTTCGCAAGAGAATGAGCACGAAGAACGGCCGCAAGGTATTAGCTGCTCGCCGTCGTAAGGGTAGAAAAGTAATCAGTGCTTAATTACAAAAGGCCACGAAGGTGGTCTTTTTCTATATCTAGTACCAAATTCATAATGATACGGTGATAATGTTGCAGAAAGCATACCGACTGGCGCAGAAGACGGATTTCAACAAAGTCTATAGACATGGGAAGTCAGCGGCGAACCGACATTTTGTTCTCTATGTGCTGCCTAATCAGAAGACAGAGCACTTTCGATTAGGAATCTCTGTAAGTAAGAAGGTCGGGGGAGCTGTTGTCCGCAACCGGGTGAAACGATTGATCAAGGAAATCGTTCGTCTGCAGCTTGCGCCGCGGATTGCTCCACATCATGATCTCGTCATCGTCGTGCGCAAAGCAGCGCTGGACTTGGATTTTCACGAGATGAGCAAGAGCCTTGCGCACGTGTTCAACCGAGGCAAAATTCTACTCAAAACCGACAAAAGTTTTTCACGACAAGATCGCGTTTAATTTATTTTCTTTCATATGTGGATATGATATAGTGAACATTGGCAGACAAGGACTTGGAAAATTGGGAGGAAAAATCTTTGATACAGAGATCAGTGCGCAAACCCCTGATGATCGCAGGGTTACTCTTATTCGTAATATTGTTATCAGGCTGCACGGCAGATCATATACCTACGATCCCGCCGGAGGAACTCGCCCAGGGCGGATTCTGGCAGCGCTATATCGTCTATCCGTTCATGGTTACTTTGGACTTCTTGGCAGGATTGTTCTTCAATCAATACGGCATCGCGATCCTGATCCTGACGATCGTGATTCGTCTCTTGATTCTGCCGCTCACCTTAAAGCAGTATCGCAGTTCCAAAGCGATGCAAGCACTGCAGCCTGAGCTTATCAAACTTCAGAACAAATATAAGAACGATCGGGAGAAGTATCAACAAGAGATGATGAAGCTCTATCAGGAGCATAATGTTAATCCGCTTGCCGGATGCTTGCCGATCTTGATACAGATGCCGATTCTTCTGGCGCTCTATCATTCGATTATGTACAACCCTGCGATTCGCGGCGAACACAGTACATTCTTATGGATGGACTTAAGTCAGCCGGATACCTATTATATCTTGCCAGTCATCGCAGCACTTACGACTTATATCCAGCAGAAGATGGTGATGTCGCAATCGCCGAATAACCAGATGCAGGGGATTATGATCATATTCCCAATCTTGATCTTCGTCATGTCTATGTCTTTCCCTGCGGCACTGCCGCTGTATTGGGTATACAGCAACTTGTTCACGCTTGTTCAGACTTATTTCTTGTATGGAATCGGCAAAGACAAGAAACGCCAAGTTGAAGAAGTTAAGGGGGCAAGGCGTAAGTGAATAAGATTACGGTGACGGGCAGAACGGTCGAAGAAGCGATTGACTTGGGGCTTCAGCAGCTGCAAGTCGCGCGGGATCGGGTCGAAGTAACGATCTTGGAGCATCCGAGCAAAGGCTTGTTTGGACTCATCGGCGCCAAGGATGCAAAGGTTGAACTTCTCGTAAAGCCCGATGCGATCGATGAAGCGGTACAATATCTTCACGAGATCGCCGGCGCGATGAAGTTGGAGATCCAAGTCAATCGACGCGAGACGGAAGACGGGGTTGTCTTGGAATTATCCAGCAAAGATGACATAGGGATCTTAATCGGCAGAAGAGGACAGACACTGGATGCTTTGCAGTATCTGGTGAATATCGCTGTGCACAAACCCGGCCAGCCGCATCGGCGCATCATCCTTGATGCGGAGAACTTCCGCGAGCGTCGGAAGAAGACGCTGGAAGAGTTAGCGGCACGGCTCGCGAGCAAGGCCGTTCGCACCGGCCGTGATGTCGTGCTTGAACCGATGCCGTCACATGAACGTAAGATTATTCACACGTACTTGCAAGACCATCCGAAAGTAAAATCCTACAGCAAAGGCGAAGAACCGAATCGACGAATTGTCATCGGCCTCAAATAAGCAACACGAAAGCAATGACTATTCCAGTAGTCATTGTTTTTTTGAACTTATACCGAAGGATATACTTGGTTCTAAAAGCCTGCGTTCCAGGGTAAACTATGGCAGAGAGAAGGAGGCTAGGCCATGCTATCGGATACAATAGCGGCGATATCTACACCGCTGGGTGAGGGAGGGATAGCCGTTATTCGCGTCAGCGGAGATGAAGCGATTCCACAGGTTGATCAGATCTTCGATTCTAAGAAATCCCTTGAAGAGGTTCCTACCCATACGGTGCACTACGGCTATATCAAGGATCCAGAGCGCGGTGAACGGATCGAAGAAGTCTTGGTAACCGTGATGCGTGGCCCAAGATCGTTTACGAGAGAGGATGTCGTGGAGATCAGCTGCCACGGGGGAATCATCTCCGTGAATAAAGTCCTGCAATTGTTATTAAGACGCGGTGTTCGTTTGGCCGAGCCCGGTGAGTTTACGAAACGTGCCTTTCTTAATGGAAGAATTGATCTTACGCAAGCTGAGGCGGTCATCGATCTGATCCGATCCAAATCTGACCGCGCGTTCTCTATTGCTTTAAAGCAGGTAGAAGGCAGGCTTTCGAAGAAAATCAGGGAGTTGAGACAGGAATTAGTTGAAGTATTGGCTCATATCGAAGTGAACATCGATTATCCGGAACATGATGTGGAAGAGATGACAAGTGCATATATTAAGGAGAAGAGCGAGAAGGTAATCGCTGAGATCGACGGTCTTCTCCATACTGCCAGACAAGGGAAGATCCTGCGGGAAGGGATTGTCACGGCTATCGTCGGGCGACCTAACGTGGGCAAGTCGTCTCTGCTGAATGAATTAGCGCAGGAAAATCGTGCAATCGTGACAGACATTCCAGGTACGACGCGGGATGTGATCGAAGAATATGTCACCGTGGGCAATATCCCGCTAAGGCTACTGGATACAGCGGGAATCCGAGAAACGTCTGATCTTGTGGAACAGATCGGTGTTGAACGTTCCAAACACGCCATAGCGGAAGCGGATCTGATCTTATATGTTTTGAATAATGGAGAACTGTTACAGCCTGAAGAAATCGAGCTTCTTGAGCAGATTCGAGACCGGCAATACCTGGTCATTATCAATAAGATCGACCTGCCCAATAAGCTGGACCTCGCTAAAGTAGGCGAGCTTATACCGGAAGACCGCATCGTGAAGATGTCGGTCAAGGAAGGAATCGGGATCGAAGAATTGGAAGCTGCCATTGCCAATCTCTTCTTCAGCGGTGAACTTGAGGGACAGGATCTGACCTATGTCAGCAATGCACGGCATATCGCCTGTCTGGAACGAGCAAAACAATCCCTCCAGGATGCGATTGAGAGCGTAAATGCAGGCATTCCGATCGATATCATGCAGATCGATGTGCGTGCGGCCTGGGAACAGCTCGGCGAGATCGTCGGCGATGCAGCACCGGATTCGCTGATCGATCAGATCTTCTCCCAGTTCTGTCTCGGTAAGTAAGGGATGGCGCTTGGCGCATCATCCTTGGTTCAAGATACTTCATTCATGTGAGATCGGAGGGATATGATGAGTCATTATGATGCTGGGCACCACGATGTGATCGTTATCGGAGCAGGCCATGCGGGATGCGAGGCGGCATTGGCTGCTGCCCGCTTGGGTTGCGATACGCTTGTGCTCACGATCAATCTGGATATGATCGCTTTCATGCCGTGCAATCCGTCCATCGGCGGTCCTGCGAAAGGACATGTGGTGCGTGAGATCGATGCCTTGGGCGGTGAGATGGGACGCAATGTGGACAAGACCTTCATTCAGATGCGCATGCTGAATACGGGTAAAGGTCCTGCCGTTCATGCGCTGCGTGCACAAGCGGACAAAATGCTGTATCAGCAAGAGATGAAAAAAACTTTGGAAAACACCCCAAACCTTACTCTGCGTCAGGGGATGGTGGAGCGGCTTATCGTTGAGGATGGCGTCTGCAAAGGCGTCGAGACGCAGACCGGTGCACGGTATTATGCCAAAGCGGTGGTGCTGACAACGGGGACATATCTGCGCGGCAAGATCATCGTGGGCGAATTGCAGTATGAAAGCGGTCCGAACAATCAACAGCCGTCCGTTAATCTGGCGCATAATCTGCGGGAGTTGGGATTTGAGTTGACGCGCTTTAAGACGGGAACGCCGCCGCGCGTCTTGAAGGATTCCATCGATTTCGACAAGATGGAGATGCAGCCCGGCGATGAGAAGCCGAAGTTCTTCTCCTATGATACGGTAGAACCGCCGCCGGGAGAACAACTTCCATGCTGGCTGACCTATACGTCAAGCGAGACCCATGCGATCATCCAGGAGAACCTGCATCGCAGTCCGATGTTCTCGGGAGCGATCGAGGGTACGGGCGCGCGGTATTGCCCTTCGATTGAGGATAAGGTCGTGCGGTTTGCAGATAAGCCGAAACATCAAGTATTCTTGGAACCCGAAGGACGGAATACCTCCGAGTACTATGTCCAAGGATTGTCGACCAGTATGCCGGAGGATGTGCAGCTGAGGATCCTCCATTCCGTACCGGGTTTAGAGCGAGCGCAGATGATGCGTACGGGTTATGCCATCGAATACGATGTGATCGTGCCGACTCAGCTCAAACCATCCTTGGAGACGAAGCTGATCGAGGGATTGTTCACAGCGGGGCAGATCAACGGTACATCCGGATATGAGGAGGCGGGCGCACAGGGGATTATCGCGGGGATCAATGCGGCGCGCAAAGTTCAAAATCTTGAGCCGCTGATCCTGAAGCGTTCCGACGGCTATATCGGGGTCTTGATCGATGATCTGGTGACCAAAGGAACGAATGAACCGTATCGTCTGCTGACATCGAGAGCGGAGTATCGACTCCTGCTGCGCCATGACAATGCGGATCTGCGCCTTACGCCGATCGGCTATGAGATCGGTTTGATCCCAGAGGAGCGATATCAGCGTTTCCTTCATAAGAAGAAGATGGTGGAGATGGAACTGGAACGCCTTCGCAAGACGAAGGTCCGGCCGGAGGAACATGTGCAGAAGGTGCTGGCAGAAGCGGGAACAGTTGTTCTCAATAATGCGGTAGATGCGATCTCCCTGCTGCGCCGGCCGCAGATTATCTATGCTCATATCGAACAGATCTGCCCATCTCCTTATGAATTAACGGATGAGATGAAAGAGCAAGTCGAGATCCAGGTGAAGTACGCCGGTTATATTGAGAAGCAGCTGCAGCAAGTAGAGCGCATGCAGAAGATGGAGAATAAGAGGATTCCAGAGGATATCAATTACGATGAAATCCATGGTTTGTCGACGGAAGGCAGACAGAAGCTGGCGAAGATCCGTCCGATCTCCATCGGTCAAGCATCCCGTATATCCGGTGTATCACCGGCCGACATCTCCATTCTGCTGGTCTACATCGAACAATATCACAAAGTATTAGCGGCTAGAGGTTCTTAATGATGAATGATGAGGTACAGACTTTATTTCAAGAGCAGTTAGAGAAACGCGGAATACGCGTATCGGAAACGATGCTGGAGCAATTCGAAACCTATTATCAACAATTGATCGAATGGAATGAACGCATGAATTTGACAGGGATTACGGAGCGGGAGCAAGTGTATATTAAGCATTTCTACGACTCCGTTTCCCTTGCCTTTTTTGTAGATATGAATGAGATCAACACGCTTGCAGATATCGGTTCCGGCGCCGGATTCCCCAGTATTCCGCTCAAGATTATTTTCCCTCATCTGAAAATTACGATTATCGATTCGTTGAACAAACGGATCCAATTTCTTAACCATATCATCGAGTCCCTGGATCTTCAGCATACAGAAGCGATCCATGCGAGGGCAGAAGAAGCAGGCAGACAAGCCCGCCTGCGGGAACAGTTTGACCTTGTAACGGCTAGAGCGGTGGCAAGATTAAATGTGCTGAATGAATTTTGCCTGCCTTTCGCTAAGCTTGGAGGATATTTCGCGGCGATGAAGGGCACCAGTCCACAAGAAGAGATCGCTGAAGCAGCATACAGCACAAAGATTCTGGGAGCGAAGCTGATGGAGGTTCATCCGCTTCGATTACCCGTGGATGATTCTGAGCGGCATATCATCGTCATGCAGAAAGTTAAACAAACACCCAGGTCCTATCCGAGAAAACCAGGCACGCCGCTAAAACAGCCTTTAATGAAACGCTGACGACATGTTTCACGTGAAACATCGACCGGTTTCCAACTCTGGATGTAGAAGGAATCGCATGACAAATGGCGAAATATTGAAGACGGCATGTGTTGTGCGCAGTGCGGGTAATCTGAGTAACGGACAGGTGATCATGAGATGAAAGAACAGATAACGAGAATATTTGGCCTCTCTGAGCGAAGCAACAGCGAAGAGGTCAAACAATTGCCGGTTGACGATATTATTCCCAGCCCTTATCAACCGAGATCCGTGTTTGATGAAGAACGAATCGATGAGCTGTGCCAGACGATCAAAACACATGGCATCATCCAGCCTATCGTAGTACGAATTCGCGATGGCAAGTATGAATTGATCGCAGGGGAAAGAAGACTTCGAGCCGCCAAGAAACTCGGCATGACGTATATCCCTGCGATTATTCGTGAGTTCAATGATGCGCAGACCGCATCGATTGCTCTGATCGAAAACTTGCAACGCGAGAATCTGACTTCCATCGAAGAAGCCATGGCTTACCAGCAATTGATCGACATTCATCATCTAACCCAGGAAAGCCTTGCTCAGCGGTTAGGCAAGTCCCAATCGACCATCGCCAATAAACTTCGGCTGTTGAATCTATCCGAGCCGGTGAAGCAGGCGCTTCTAGAAAGGAAAATCTCCGAGAGACATGCTCGTGCACTGCTGCCGCTGACGGAAGATCTGCAGTTCAAACTCCTGGATGAGATCATCAAAAAAGAGCTGAATGTCAAACAGACGGAGCAGCGCGTCAAGATGTACGTCGAACCGCGCCAAAAGGGAAAAGCACGCAGGGTATCTTTCTCCAAGGATATCCGTTTGGCCATCAATACAATCAGGCAATCCGTGGAGATGGTGACAAGCTCCGGCATGCAGATAGATATGAATGAAACGGATCATCAAGACTATTATGAGATTCAGATCAGAATCCCCAAAACCCGTTGATTTTAAATATATCAATATCTTTAATATATATCTATTGAACTCATCGAACATCAATTCATAGGTTATAACGCGAATTGAAACACCTCTTCGAACGGTTAGCAGGGCAACACCCAGCCGTGGCAAGAGGTTTTCTTTTTTATTTGCGCTATCTTTATGAAAATTACGAGGTTACTTTCTTTTCAATAGAATAGTTGGTATCATTGAATTTGTACGATTGTTGACCGGAAACATCGTTTATTCCATATGCTTGATTTATGCATGAAGATACATGGTTCTAGAATGCGTTTTAACGCATTTATTTTTCTTCGCATGGGCAGTTGGTCGAGAGAATCGATTTAAAACGAAATGAGCGATTTAGTTTTACAAATTATGAGGTGAACAAGTTGGCTAAGATAATCGCCATTACGAATCAGAAGGGCGGCGTTGGCAAAACAACGACAACCGTGAATCTAGGAGCATGTTTGGCAACGCTTGGCAAAAAGGTTCTGTTAGTCGATATTGACCCGCAGGGCAACACAACAAGCGGAATAGGTATTAACAAAGCGGACGTTAAGTATTGCATCTATGATGTACTGATCAATGAGATCGATCCTAAAGAAGCGATCGTCGATACGGCGATCGATAACCTAAGCATCATTCCGGCGACCATTCAACTCGCCGGTGCAGAGATCGAATTGGTACCGACGATCTCCAGAGAGATCCGTCTTAAGAAATCCTTGCAGCAAATCAAACACCTATACGATTACATCCTGATCGATTGTCCTCCTTCCTTGGGGATTCTTACGGTAAACTCATTAACGGCTTCTGATTCCGTGATCATTCCGATTCAATGTGAATATTACGCGTTAGAAGGCTTAAGTCAATTACTCAATACCGTAAGGCTCGTGCAGAAACATCTCAATACATCGCTGCAAATCGAGGGTGTCTTGCTTACGATGTTTGATGCTCGTACGAATCTCGGTATCCAGGTGATCGAGGAGGTTAAAAAGTATTTTCAACAGAAAGTCTATCGCACGATTATCCCGCGCAATGTTCGTTTGAGTGAAGCGCCGAGTCACGGGCAAGCGATCATCACCTATGATCCGAAGTCGAAGGGTGCAGAAGTGTATCTTGAACTTGCAAAGGAAGTGGTGTCAGTTGAGTAAACGAACCGGACTCGGCAAGGGATTGGACGCACTCATTCCATCATTAAGCATTCATGATGACGACAAGGTGGTTGAAATCCCATTGACCCAGCTGCGGCCAAACCCTTATCAGCCGCGTAAATCATTCGACGAAGATGGGATTCGCGAATTAGCCGAATCCATCAAAGAACATGGCGTGATCCAGCCGATCATCGTCAGGAAAGCTCTGAAGGGATACGAGATTATCGCTGGGGAGAGAAGATACCGCGCTTCCCAGTTGAGCGGCAAGGCTACGATTCCCGCCGTAGTCAGATCTTTTACCGACCAACAGGTGATGGAGATTGCATTGATCGAGAACCTGCAGCGGGAAGACCTTAATGCACTGGAGATCGCCGCAGCCTATCAGAATCTCATTGATACCTTTAAGCTAACGCAGGAAGAACTGGCGATGAAAGTGGGGAAGTCGAGGTCGCATGTTGCGAACTTCCTGCGTTTGCTGCAATTGCCGGCTGAGATCAAAGAATATGTTTCACGTGGAACATTAAGCATGGGACATGCACGAGCGATGATCACCATTGAGGACCCGAAGGTGCAGAAACAGCTGGCGAAGCAAGCGATCGAAGAAAATTGGAGTGTTCGGCAGCTTGAAGAAGCTGTGCAGCAACTGCAATCGAAGAAACCGAAGAAGACCAAAACGGTCAAGAGCAAGAAAAGGGACCCTTTCATCGAAAGTGTAGAGGAAGAATTGCGTGAATTGCTGCAGACTACCGTTAAGGTGAAACATGATAAAAACAAAGGTAAGATCGAGATTTCCTATTATTCGCTGGAGGATTTTGAACGACTGTTGGAAATGTTAAAACGCAAAGAAGCATAGCCGAGATCAGCATGCCGCAAGGTGTGCTTTTCTTTGGCTGAATTTCTGATGTTTTCTTATTGTACAAGCTGGGATCCATGATCGGGAGGCTGAGAAGATGGTCATATATCTGGATAATGCCGCAACTACATGGCCAAAACCGCCGGAAGTCGGCGAAGCGATGCTGGAATGCTTGAACATATACGGTGCAAATCCTGGACGCGGCGGCCATAAGATGTCTGTACAGGCCAGCCGAGTGCTGTTCGAAGCAAGAGTGAACATCAGCAAATTGTTTCATATCAAAAATCCAAACGACATCTCATTTACGCTAAACACGACACATGCATTAAACTTAGCGATTAAGGGCTTCGTACGGCCCGGCGATCATGTGATCCTAACCTCTGTGGAACATAATTCCGTACGCCGTCCACTGGAGTATCTTAAACGGACGCAAGGGGTTGCGGTTACTTATATCGAAGGGGACCGACAGGGTTATGTGACGCCCAAACAAGTTGACGAAGCCATACAGTCTAACACATCACTGGTGGTCGTTAATCACAGCTCAAACCTCTTGGGAACGATTCTGCCCGTTGCTGAGATCGGTGAGATCTGCCGGCGCCGTGGAGTCAAATTGCTGGTCGATGCAGCGCAAACGGCAGGAACTATCCCCATCCATGTCGAAGATATGTCGATCGATATGCTGGCCTTCCCAGGGCATAAAGGTCTTTTGGGACCGACAGGAACCGGGGGATTGTATGTACATCCTTCGATCGACTTGGAGCCGATTCTTCATGGTGGAACGGGCAGTCAATCCGAGGCCATCGATCAGCCGGATGTCCGGCCTGACCGGTATGAATCAGGCACACAAAATACCGTTGGCATCGCAGGGTTGAATGCAGGTCTCAAATTCATCCTGAATGAGGGGGTTAAAAATATCCATAATAAAGAGTGGATGTTAACGCAGCGCATCATGGAAGGGCTCAGCCGGATTGAAGGAGTGGAGCTGTTCGGGCCGCCGATCGGGGAGAATAAGACGGCCATCGTTTCGTTTAATCTGCAGGGCATGGACAGTGCAGAGGTGGCCTATATTCTGGATCAACATTACGACATCGCAGTGCGAGCCGGCCATCACTGCACACCTCTGGCCCATGAGACTGCCGGGACGATTCGATACGGGGCCGTGCGCGTAAGTCCGGGTTATTATACCACCGAACAAGAGGTGGATGCTTTGATCTCAGCTGTTCAAGAGATCGTACAACATCTATAAACCGCGGGGGAGTCGAATTGAATATTCTAACGGATTATCTAGAGTGGATCACATTAGGAACGGCAGCAGTTGGTTTCATCCTATTCATCTTAGTCCTTGTTCTGATTGCCCAGATTCGGGGGCTGAAGCGCAAGCTTAAGCATCTGCTAGGAGGGGCAGGAGCGAAGGATCTTGAGGAATCGATTCGAAAAAATCATGAGCATCTGGCTAAACTGGATGAACAGCAGGTTAGAATCAACCAGACGATCGAGCAGATGATCCGGCAGATGAAAGAGATGAAAGCCAATGTATCGATCAAGCGATACAATGCTTTTCAAGAGCAGGGGAGCGATCTCAGCTTCTCCATAGCCGTTGTAGATGAACATGGGGATGGGTTTGTCCTGACGGGAATCCACAGCAGGCATGGCACTCAGGTGTACGCGAAACCCGTAAACAAAGGGCAGTCCTCGTACACCTTGTCACCGGAGGAGACTGAGGTTATCCGTCAAGCCTGGCGGCCGTAGCAGGGATCGGCCGGTGCAGCCGCAGCTGAGCTTGGTACAAGCACTCTGCGATCACATCGGCCATATGGAACACGATGCTGAGACGGGTATTCTGTAAGACGAAATATTCCATGAATCCGCCGACATTGACGATGCCTGTCAGATGAATATCGCCGACAGGGGGCAGGTCTTTGTTCACGCCGGCGCCGGGCTTTACCGGGCCTCTGCCGACCTGAATATGACCAACGCTCGATGATTGACCAAGACAGGCATCGACGGCAACGATGAACGGCTGCTGAAAAAGCTGTTGAATCCTCTGAATGTTCTCCTTTAAGTTCATGGCATGAACAGGTTGATCTAAGGTTCCAAACAAATGTTGATCACGCAACCCCATCTGCAGCAGTTTGGACCCAACCAAAGGTCCCAAGGAATCACCCGTAGACCGATCAGTGCCGATACATACGATGACGATCTCCTGTCCGGGAACGGCATCAGCATAATACTCCAGTAAATGTTGAATGATCCGTTCTTTGGATTGCTCGTCGGTATAAGGGACTTTTAGCGGCTCTTCGATCTTCGAAGCGCCGAACTTAATCGGAAAATGCATCGCATACCCTCCTGCATGACTTGCCTTCGCCGCAGCTTGCCATTATGCTTAATAACAAGCAGTTGAAACAACTCATGGATGCATCATGCTGACTCAACGCAGTTCGAACATATGATGGTTGCTAATCAGTATACGAACATTTGGCAATTTCTATACATCCTATTGGGGCGGAAGATGTAAGGATCGAAATATGAATACCAGCAGTACATCAGTGCAGAAGAAGCCGTTATAGACAAGGGGGATGTGGAGGATGACGATGTTAATGGCTTTTGATTCGACGCAGCAAGCCCTGCGTGCGGAGATGCTGCTTGAATATGCGAAGATCGAGATCGATATTCAGCCGACTCCTAAGGAGATCACAGCGGGCTGTGCCATCTCCATAGGATTCGACGATGACGATCTAAGCAAAGTACAGTCCATCGTTCGCAGTGAAGGCGTACAGATCAAGGGGATTTTCCGATATCAAGACGGGGAATATACGCTTGTAGAGTAACGCTTAATCGCGATGCAGGGGAGGAGACGACATGGAAAGGAAAACCTACAAACTGCATGATATCGTCATGATGAAGAAACCGCACCCTTGCGGTGTGAATGAGATGGAGATCATTCGCATGGGCATGGATATCCGAATCAAGTGTACGGGCTGCAAACACAGCATCTTAATGCCCAGGTCTGAATTTGAGAAAAAACTGAAGAAGGTCCTGCGTTCGGCGGAAACAGCAGAATAACGCTCCATTTTGGATAAGGATCAACGTGAACGAAGTTGTACGACGATGCATCCCCCTGTTCATATAAGACTTGATATGATTCTTGTGCGCGGTTTATTATCAACGTCATCAGACAGCAGGATGGTCTTGCATTTATGAGGCCAGATGTGGTACAATACTTCTTGTCTCCAAAAGGACACAGGTGTTGACATACGGAAAGGTACCCAAGTGGTCCAAGGGGGTTGACTCGAAATCAACTAGGCGCCGCAAGGCGTGCGTGGGTTCGAATCCCACCCTTTCCGCCATACATAACACATTAGAAACGGCTCCATTGGAGCCGTTTTTTAATGCTGACTTTTGCGGGTCCATTTGCGATTGTGGTTGGTTGTTTCGGGGAAGGAAGAGCCCGCCTTCAGTTCGACCTGCTTCGGCTTCTCGATTCCCATGATGTGATCGTTCTCACCGGTTTCGATATAGACACCATCATTGGGGACTTCATCTCCCGGATTGAATTCTGTGCGTTCGCCCATATGGTCCTCCTTATATTCCTTATATTCGTGTTATGCCTAATATTAGATGCGCACATTTATTATGAACGGATCGGATCAGGATGATTCCAGGCAGGAAAAATGACACAACAAGACCCGCTTGTCACCGGGCAAATGTTTTGGTATATTTAATTAATGCGAGTTTAAATCGCTCCTTGCTCCCTCCATCATGCAGGAAGAGGGGGCCTTAAGTCCAGAAGGAGGTGAATGTTGTGCGCAAATATGAAGTGATGTACATTCTTCGTCCTGATCTTGAACAAGAGGCTGTAGATGCTACAGCTGAAAGGTTCAATGAAATCATCACATCGGGCGGCGGAGAGATTACGAAGCATGAAGTGCTTGGTAAGAAACGTCTTGCGTACGAGATCAAGAAGTTCCGTGACGGAATCTATGTGCTGACGCAATTCACTTGCGAGCCTGCCGTCGTAGCTGAACTGGAACGGATCATTAAGATCACGGATGAGGTCATCCGCCATCTCGTTGTTAGAGACGTTGCCTAAAGTAAGCAGGAGGGGATTCGATTGCTGAACCGCGTCATATTAATAGGAAGATTGACCAGGGATCCAGAATTGCGATACACCCCAACAGGGATCGCCGTTACGCAGTTCACGCTGGCCGTGGACCGGCCGTTCACGAACAGTCAAGGTGAGCGAGAGGCGGATTTCATCCCGATCGTCACTTGGCGGCAGCTGGCTGAGACATGCGCGAATTACCTGCGCAAAGGCCGTCTTACAGCTGTGGAAGGCCGTATTCAAGTGCGCAGTTATGATAACAATGAAGGTCGCCGCGTATACGTAACGGAGGTCATCGCAGACAATGTTCGATTCCTGGAGTCGATTCGCAATGACGATTCTTCCGGGGGCGGTAGTTACGGGAATAGGGACTTGCCCTTAAACCGTGACGACAGCAAACAGGATCCTTTCGCGAACGATGGCAGCCCGATCGATCTGTCTGATGATGATTTGCCATTTTAGAGAGCGTAACATCTGAGAGCAAGAAAATGCTTTAAGACCTCAGTAAAATCAAGGGGTTTTAAAGCATTTTAACTGTGTAATGGTAATCTTCATTTACGACCAGCATCCACGGTTTATTAAGATCGCACGATGTTGAGTAAAATGTGTAATATGTTATGACAGTCTATGTAGTCTAGTGATGATGACCATCCTTATTACAAGATGTGGGTACAGCCCCGTAGTGAGAAGTTGGGGATAGCCAGAGAAAGCTTATTACGTTTGACCAATATGCATAATGAAAGGAACGAGAGTATAACAATGGCATTTGCACAAAGAAATGACGAAGAACGTGGCGAAAGAAAGTTTGCTCCACGTAGAGGTGGCAAAGGTAAACGTAGAAAAGTTTGCTACTTTACAGTCAATAAAATTACTCATATTGATTACAAAAATACGGAAGTTCTTAAAAAGTTCATTAGTGAACGGGGGAAGATTCTTCCTCGCCGTGTGACTGGAACAAGCGCAAAATATCAACGTGCTTTAACAGTTGCAATTAAACGTGCTAGGGCGGTAGCGTTGCTTCCGTACACAACGGATAATATCTAGGAAAAAGGTGTGTTGGCCTTATGGCAACACACCTTTTTCTATGGCAGCACAAAAGAGTTCATGGTTCATTGTAAAATTAAATGCAACAAGTAAATATCAATAAAAGCCACGGTAATTCCGATGTAAGGATTAGGTCTCGCAAACCAATCCATAACAGGGGGAATTACCAATGGCTCGCTATTCACGATGCACAAGTGTATGAGTTGGATGCGGGAGGGCGGAAAGTCAAGCTGTTCTACATCCGTTCCTTTGTGGATCAAAATCAGGTCGAAAGCGACATCGTGCTTCCCCTTTTGCACGCCCCGGACGAACAAGCAGGACAAAAGGTGATTTCCGAAGATCGGGTGGACGTAACGACGCTGCAGCAAACCGAAGAGCTCATCTTGCAAGGAGGAATCCTTGTTTTTGATGAAATCGGGAACGTTTGTGCAATCAAAAAGCAGAATCAGTTGGGCCGCGCCATCGATTCTTCCGAGCAGGAATCGATTGTGTACGGCCCTAAAGACAGCCTAACCGAGCAGTTGGACAAAAGCTTGAGCTTAATTTGTTTCAATCCCCAGAAGACTATGTACATCGCTGGTTGGTAAGCACCTTCCTGCGGGGACTTCGTTTTGTCGCGTTTGTAATTGCTTTGTTTTTGACCCCGGCTTACGTAGCGGTGACGGTTCATCATTATCAGGTGGTTCCTTTGGAGATGCTGTTTGTCCTGATGTAATCGCGGAGTGAAATTCCATATCCACCGTTCTGGGAGGCGCTGCTCATGCTGCTGACTCTGGAAATATTAAAGGAAGCCAGTTTGCGCATGCCCACCAAATCCAGCCAAACACTCGGCATCGTACGCGGTATTGTCATCGGTCAAGCAGCCGTGGAGGCGGGAATCGCAAGCAACGTGATGGTGATTGTAATCGCCATTTCCGCCATGCCTCCTTTCTCGTTCCCAATTATTTAATGACAAATGCGAGCAAGCTTCTTCAATTTTCACTGTTGATTCTGGCGGCATGGCTTGGCATGTGGGGTATCGGTCTTGGTTTGATCTGGTTCTGCATCCACCTGCATGGACTGACTTCGCTCGGGCAGCCGTACTTGCAACCACTTAGCCCGTTTTTTGCTAGCGACTGGAAAGATACAGTGCTTCGTTTGCCGCTATCCAAAATGCGTACAAGGCCAGCTTATTTGAAGACGTTGCAACGGATGCGCGTAACCGGGAGGAAACCGTGATGTCCCCCCTGTGCGTCCGGTCAGTTTGTATTCGATTTCAGCGCCTTTCGGATTTTTGTCCCTCGCTTTCTGGGCAAACCGGATGCAGATGGCTGCATTCCAGAAGGAAACCGAGTTTATTACGAATCATGATATGGAAGTACACAGCCTGGCTCAATCCATCGAATAAGATCTTGTCGATATGGAAACGGGCCAGCGTGGTTTTGTGATAATCGGAGAAGCGCAATATTTGGATCCTTATAATAACGGGAATTAAAACTGGCAGACGTACTATGACGCTCTGTTCGGACTTGTCGCCGATAACCCGGACTAGCAGGAAAAACTGAAATTCAAGTCGCCGGAGAGAAAGTGATTGCTTTGCTCGCTTCGCGCGTTAGTTGGAAAATTCAAAGTATAATTTTCGAAGACAACTTATCCTGCGAAATAGGACCAAAGCCCGGCTGTTGTCCAATATGGACAGATCCGGTCTTTGATATTTGTATGCGGGGGCTGGAGTAGATTGGATCAAAGTGGAACTTTCACGATGCGGATTGCTGCTTGGCGGAATAGGATAATTCGTTTCTGGACAACTTAAATGCTGTTTGCATAAATTTGGAAAGGTGGATACCTGCATGTCACCAACATCCAGTACAAGCGTTGAAAACCGGACTACCTCTGCCCCAAGACAACCGAATCGATGCAAAAATTGCATCTGGGGCAACTGGGATGGACTGAAACAATTTTGTTCAAAACCTGTCTGCATTAAGAATCAACCGCTATAATTGAAAAACGCCAACAAATGTCAAGGAGAGGGATGAGTTTCCATTTAGCCATTGCTTTGTGGACAGTATTGTGTTTCCGCTGAAAGGTAACGTCCAACTTCTGGCGGGATTGCCTGTTCAGAAGTTGCTGAATATAATGACCGTATTCACAGGAATCGAAAAGGATGCGTCCTCATTATGTTGGCCTGCAGGAACGGGATACTCGAAGCCATAGCGAGATTGAAAGAGTCCGCCATCGCTTGGGGCAATCGATACGAAGAGCGAGCGGCTTTCTGCAAGGCTTGGCGACCGCTTCAGGATTTTCGAAACGGTTCCTGCCGTGCTGCACCAAGAAGTCGACAAGACGTTGGACAGACATCTCAGCAAGCTCTTCGATCGATTCGAACTCCTGGCTATTTTGAATCGGATTTCGGGATAAGAGGGCTACGGGACACTTTCTACTATCCGGGTTTACGATGATTATCGTGTCATCATGGCCGAACCAGCTTGGGATTGCCATGGGACTCTGGCATTATCACAGGGAAGTCCTACCGTTCATGTCGGCCAATTTTCCAAGGAATTTTTCACTTCTTCCCGCCACAGTGATGTTCTTAAACCAGTACAAGCCGGAACCCGCTGATAAAGGCTCTCCTATTTGGGGTTTTTCCGCTTTTGTGGCCGAGCCGATCTCACAAATGGCTGATTTATATTATTCCATTCACTGGAAGCAATATCTATTCATTTCCGATCTATGTCGGGCTATATCTGCTGGCTTCGAGCATCGCCAAGCGGGGCGTTGATTGCACAGATTCATCCTCGGTAGATAAATAAAGGCCAAAACCATAAGTTTACCGATTCCAAAAATCATGCCCAGATTCATGAGCTGCATATTTACCATGTCATTGTTAAAGACTCAAGTTTGTTAATTGATGATCTACCGGACCACTATCGTTTCTCGTCATAACGGCTGACAACGAGTTCCTTTTGGAATAAGCAATTTTTTTAAGCATAGAATTTAATGATTCTATTCTCTACCAGGACATGGGTGAAAATATGAAGAAAAAAACAAATATGATAATACAAATCGCCGCGACATATACGGGAACCGTGGTGGGAGCCGGATTTGCCTCAGGACAGTCGATTATGCAGTTTTTCACGGTATACGGAGCCTATGGGGTATTAGGCATTTTATGCAGCACCTTTCTTTTTGTATGGATCGGCACTAAAATGATGATTCTAGCTCACCAGATCAAAGCATTTTCATATCAGGAGTTTAATGTTTATCTGTTTGGCAAGAGTTTCGGCAAAGTCGCAAATGCCTTGACTTTTATTATTCTATTTGGGGTAACGGCCGTGATGCTTTCAGGTACCGGTACCATTTTCGAAGAACAACTCCGTCTACCCTATCAACTGGGTATTATCATCAGCATCATTTTGTGTTATCTGGTGATGACGAAGGAAATCAGCGGAATTATGTTCGTAAACTCGTTAGTCGTTCCCATGATGCTTTTTTTCACTATTCTCCTTGTCGTAAAGGTTGTCAGAATAGACAATATTTTTGATATAGTCGGTTGGCAGAACCAACAACTGTACAATTTGAAGTGGTTCGTGAGTCCGTTTGTGTATGCAGGATTGAATTTTGCTTTTATTTTAGCCGTTATGGTTCCTCTAGGGAGTGAGGTGGATGACGAAAGCGCATTAAAATGGGGAGGGTTTTGGGGAGGCATTGGTCTTGGTTTTATGCTTCTTGTCAGCCATTTTGCAATGAGCTCAAAGATGCCCGAGATTCTTCAATACGATATTCCGATGGCCGAGATTATTCGAGATTTCGGGCAGTTTTTTCATGTATTGTTTTTGCTCGTAATCTATGGAGAAATATTCACCACATTGATAGGCAATGTCTTCGGAATTTCTCGTCAAATCCAAAGTCTATATCATATTCCTAAAAGTTGGTTAGTTCTCGGCATATTACTTGCTAGTTTTTTGATTAGTCAAGCCGGTTTCACCTCCTTACTTACTTATCTTTATCCGCTGTTTGGATATATGGGTGTGATACTTCTCGTTTTTTTTAGCGGTTCAACGGCTGCCCAGGGACTAGAAGGTTAGCTGTCTAAACAAAAGAATAGTGGGAAAAGAGATCAAACCCTACAAGTTGAGTAGGGTTTGATCTCTTTTCTAATCTGTTCACCGATGAAATCAGACAAGCCATGTCCTCAATATTCATGGCTTGTCTGATTTTCTTAAAACCCCTTATATTGAGGCTCTTCATTTTCCAACTGTTGTACGCGGCTTGCAACTTGCTGCACGATTTGTTGGGTTTGTTGGGCCGCATTCGTAAAGAGCGATTTTGCTTCTTGATTTTGTGTTTCCAAAGCAAATTGTTCCAGACTTGCCTGAGCACTTTTTAAAGATGCTAAGCACGTTTTCACTTGAGAAGCAACTGTCACGGAACGTCACCTCCTTTACCTTAGGATAGGATAATGTTTCACAGGTAATAGGAATAGATGCTTACATTCTCCCCATACCGAAATTAATATTTCCGTCTCGCAACAAAAGCATACGTTAGAAAAATTTTCAGATGGAAATACATAAAAATAATGGAATAGGGACATATTTACCTTTGTCGATTATTGTGATTGGAAAGGAATGGTGATATTATGCCGGATTGGCTAGAAATCGCTTTGCGAACGTTATTGGCTATGGGGGTTCTTTTTGTCCTAACGAAGATATTGGGTAAACGACAGGTATCACAGCTTTCATTGTTTGAGTATATCACCGGAATCACGATCGGCAGCATTGCAGCTTACGTTTCGTTGGATCTGGAGACCAATTGGTATTTAGGCTTGGTTGCGATGACGGTTTGGACCGTTGTTTCTTTAGGGATTGAATATTTACAGCTGAAAAGCAAAACGGCAAGAGACCTATTCGACGGCAAAGCAACAGTGCTCATTAAGGAAGGCAAGATCATGGAGGATAACCTGAAAAAAGAAAGGATTACCTCGGATGAACTTATGGAACAGCTTCGAAAAAAAAATGTGTTCAAAGCTGCCGATGTTGAATTCGCAGTCATGGAGCCGAGCGGTGACATTAGCGTTCTTCTAACCAAGGAAAACCAACCGTTAACGCCTAAACACCTTGGAGTAAATGTCGGGCCGGAACAAGAGCCTCAAACGGTCATTATGGATGGAAAAATAATGGACGAGCCGCTTGCCACGATAGGTCTAAACAGGCAATGGCTGGATACGGAACTGGAGAAATTAGGTGTTTCGATTGATAACGTATATCTTGGACAGGTGGATTCCTATGGCCAGCTATACGTTGATTTATTTGATGATCAGATCAAAGTACCGAAACCTCAGAAGAAAGCCGCATTGCTTGCAACATTGAAAAAGTGTGAAGCGGATCTCGAAATGTTTGCCTTATCTACCAAAGAACAAAATACAAAGCAGATGTACGAGCAATGTTCAAAAGCGTTAGAAAAGATTATTGATGAAGTGAAACCATTGCTGATTCGTTGACATTGTCCATGGAGAATCCATGATGGGACAAAAGAGCTGGGAGAAAGCAGAAAAGGTATTGATTGAAGAAGCGGCAAAACTGGCTATTGAAAATGCGGGGTTGACAAAGGAACAAGTACAGTTTTACATAGGCGGGGATTTGATGAATCAAATCATTAGCAGCAGTTTTGCCGCGCGAACATTATCGACCCCTTACATCGGTGTGTTTGGCGCTTGTTCAACCTCGATGGAAAGTCTGGCATTAGCAGCTAACCTTGTAAATTCCGGTTCGGCGAAATTTGTGTTGGCGGGGACATGCAGCCATGATTCCAGTGCGGAGAAACAGTTCCGATATCCGACCGAGTACGGTTCGCAAAAACCGCCAACCGCCCAATATACGGTAACCGGGGCCGGTGCTGCCATCGTATCCATGGAAGGTGACGGACCGGTTGTTACATCTGCCACCATTGGCCGGGTTATCGATATGGGCATTAAAGATCCGTTTAATATGGGCGCAGCGATGGCTCCTGCAGCGGTAGATACCATTGAGGCGCATGTTCGAGATTTGGGAATTGAACCGGGTTATTACGATTTGATCGTTACCGGCGATCTTGCGAAAGTCGGATATGAAATCGCCTGTAAATTGTTTAAGAAACATAACTTTCCCATCGAACAAACCGAATATTCCGATTGCGGGATGATGATTTACGATTATCTTGCCGTTTTGATTCGGTGTTTAAATTGTGATTTAAGTTCGCTTTTTTCCATATTTTCTCCTTTCCATTTGCCATTTTCAGAATATGTAACTGATATTATTCCGATATTCATATCCTTTATACATCATCGGAGTCAGTAGACGGTCGGCGCTTCGGTTGGTGAACCATCGATCTTACCCTTTTGGTCCAAAGCATATCAAGGAAATGGCCGAACTGTGGAATGTAAGCGAAGAAGATCTTCCGATCGGATCAGAAACTTCTCGTAGGTGATGCCGGACATATCGGCTGGCCTGCCTTTGGACACCCTCTTCCATTCCTCAAAACACTCCTCTGGTATACGGTAAGAAATCAAGATACCAAAATCGGATTTTATGCCTACCGAAGGATCAACTTTGGGACATCATCGGATTCGTGTAAATGTTCAAAAAGACGCCGATTCTCCCTGCTCCATCAACTCAGTAATTTCCTCAATGCCTTGGAGAAGTACAATGAGTTGTGTTGGCTGGTCAATAAAGAACTGATTGGCCGGTTGGTACTGGCATTGGCATACACGAACCAAAACTGGAAGATCCCCATACCTGCAAAGTATTACTCCAAACGGTTATGCAGAGATACTTCCCGACGACGCGGACAGACTAGGGCTACTCGATAGCCCGCAATTAAAGTAATAAATCGCATGGCGAAAAGTACTTCGGTTTCGGGGTCCTCTTCGCATTTCTTCCTCCTGCATATAGAGCGATGTGATGAATTGGCAGCATTCCGAATCAAAATCTGGGACCGTTATATAACCCTTTGTTCCCAATATGGAACCCGGATGCCCCTGTCCTTCGATCAGTTCTGGTACGACTTTCTGGCCAGACACATGATATCCGACGACGGCGTAGAGAAAGTGTATGAGGACTTCTGCAACGCCTGGGAGAATCAATGTTTGAGGAACATTCATGATTGCTGCCAGGTTGGAAAAAATCCCAAAATCCGTTGAATGCAACCGGTTAGATTAGAATGGAATTTTCATTGTACGTTAAAGAAAGTGAAGAGATCATCAAACTGTAGTAGTTTATTGCGCTTAATACATATAAGACGCTGACCGGATTAGGCCTGCGTCTTATATGTTTAAAAAGTATTGTAAATATTTTCGCATTCTACACCTGTCGGTTCGTAAAAGCAGTGGCTTTTGTATCTTCCGACAAAAGGCTGATTGTACCATGTCGAAGGGCAATTTGCGGGGGGTTTGAAATACCACAAAGCGAATTTAGCAGGCCATGGTCGCTCACCGTTAATTGACTTTCGTGCAAGGCGTCTATCTTTGTCCCTTGCCTTTTGATAAAAGTAACCGTGTATGGTTGCTTCAAACGCATGCGGCTGAAATACCATTTGCGGAATCGTACGAATGCCTTTAAAATCGGAGCAGTTTGCCCGAATCCGATTAATTCCTACAGCCCCGACGAGCAGCATTCCTTGTTCGCCTTCCCCTTCCGCTTCGGCTCGAAGCAATCTTGCCAACAGATCTATATCACTTGCCCTGGCTTTGACAACGGCCATTGTATCACCTCATTTTAGTATTCAATATATTCCCATTGTTCTATTTAGTGCTTGAGTGGCGTTTGGAACCCGATCCAGTATTCAACTATACCAGCGTTGTTATGCTTCACACCTTTTGCATATATCCTGCTTTTCTCTACCTCACCCGTTTTCCAGAAGTCGAATGGAAGGCTGCGGTTCACATTGCAAAGTGGGTGCTGATTTATATCGGTGTTGAATGGGTCGGATATCGCCTCGGTTATATTACCTACTCCCGCGGCTGGAATTGCTGGTGGTCGCTTTTTTTGACGTACACATGTTTCTCATGCTTCGTTTTCATCATACAAAGCCGGTTTGGAGCATCCCGGTGACGGTATTGTCGATCTTCTTTTACTTGATCATGTTCGGTTATCTGTAAAGGAATCCAAGCCCCGTGACGGGCATTTTTACCGTGGACGCATATAATGGCGTAACCGAATAAGAGGAGTGATGAGTCGTGGCCGATGCCTCGCAATCCATATCAAAGGTATTACCCCCCTTTTCCATTTGGGGAGTTTATGCATCCGTCGCCGGCAGGCCGGTTGTATGGGGCAAGCTTGTGATGCGCGTTTTGCCGGACCAACGAGTTCAAGGCACTATCCAATTTCGCGGAACGCCGATTCCGATTGAAGGAAGCTGGAATGAAAGCGCGCAGCAGATCGTGTTTCATTCCCCCTACGCTGCCTATTCCGGTCATTTAACCATCTATGACGATGTCCAGATTCAACTTCGACATTTGGTCCTCACCGGACGCCTTCGAATGCTCCCCCCCCTCTTTACAGGCGGGCGAATATGGAACCTGGGTAGCGACAACTGATATCAACTTGCCGGAGCATAGCGGCTATGTCACATCCCAACCGTCTTCAACTTCGCTGCCGCCGGTCGGCGTATTTGTAACGTCAAATATTCTATATGGAAACTCGCGCAGATGAAGCAGGCACTCTTCATGAAGTCCGGCACGCAAAGCTTACGAAGGAAGTACTTAGCAAGGCGGATGTATTGATTTTACCGGTTGTTGGTACGGATGACCATGGCAAAATAGAGTCTTCATTTTCGACCGAAACGCTAATGCTGAACAAAGAATATATGTCCTGTTTGCCTAAACATGCAAAAGTTTATTCCGGCATAGCTAAGTCCTACTTGAAGAACCTTTGCTCGGAAGTGGGTATCGATCTGATTGAATTGCTCAATAGGGACGATGTTGCCATATACAATTCAATTCCCACTGCAGAAGGCGCTTTAATGATGGCCATTCAACATACGGATATTACCATACATGGTTCGCGTTGTATGGTTCTGGGATTGGGGAGAGTCGGTCTTACGTTAGCCAGCGTGCTTCACCGTCTGGGAGCACACGTCAAAGCAGGTGTGCAGAAACCGGAGCAGTTTGCACGTGCCTTGGAGATGGGGATTGAGCCGTTTTATACGAAAGATTTGTACGAAGAAGGCGCAAATGCGGATATTATTTTTAACACGGTTGCGGCGCTAATCCTTACATCTCGTGTGCTAACTCGTATACCGCATCACGCAATCATTATTGATTTAGCTTCCAAACCTGGCGGGACAGATTTTCGCTTCGCCGAAAAACGCGGAATCAAGGCCATGTTGGCGCCAAGTTTACCGGGAGCTGTCGCGCCAAGAACAGCTGGACGAATATTGGCGAGTACGTTATGTCAAATGATGCAGGACGAACAACGGAATCGAAATCGGGAGCAAATGGACATACTTGCTTGTCCTTCTGGGGTGTGAGATCGCGAACGTAATTTAGAGAGGCATCTTGTTTATACTTGATCAGAGAGGTCGGTACTTTGCCGGCCTCCGTCTTATTTGCGTAAGAATCGGATAATGAAGCGTGGTAAAGCGGCTCTTTCTTAGATCACAAGTCGGTTTCCATGTAACGGGGGACTCTAAATTAGTGTTGGTCTCGGAATCTTGTTTCAACTGTTAAAAATGCCATATATAATAGAGAACATCCATAGATTTTTAACAGAAGACCGTTAAGGTTGCAAACATAAGCTTATTGCACAGTCGGAGGTTACTTGCAAATGGATATTTCACATCCTGCCGCTCACCACGCATTTCATTATACACTTGTCGGAAAAGCTTTAGTTCGATTCGGTGGTGAAGTGGCAATGGTCAATCGCTCGCTATGCAACATGCTGGGCTATACAGAACAAGAACTGCTGCGAATGAGAATACTTGACATTATTTATACGGAAGACGTTCCATTATATAACGGGTTCATGAATGACTTGCTAGGCGGCAATTCCGATTATGTCGAAATGGAGAATCGTTATATTTGTCTTGACGGCAGACACAAATGGGGAATGACAACCCTATCGGTCATCGATGTGGAGGGACATCCGGAAAGAGTATTCTTGATCCAGGTTCAGGAGATCACGTATCGCAAAAGGCTTGTTGAATTGAACGAGGCATACGCCGATAAATTCAGAATACTTGCTGACCATCATTCCGATCTTGTTTACGACGTCATGTTAGATGGAAGTTTCAGCTATGTGAACCGCGCCTGCACGAAATTATGGGGCGATGACTTATATGAGTTGGAAAGAGCACTTGGAGACACCATTCGGAAAAGTCTGGAACACGTGATGGAATCATTTACGAATTCCCCTTTTGAGATGGAAACTTCATTTGAAAGCGAAAGACGGCAAAATGTTGAAATACAGCGTACTGAATATTCCCAATTTCATTCAGAATGAACTCGTAGGGCTGCATTAATGGATTCCAGATATACAGGTCCAAGCATTGGAGAAAACAGTACGTTTCGCTCTGGAATTTCCGGAGCAAAACGGTTTTGTGTTTGGACACCCCAAGTTGCTGCGAGCGGCGCTGCAAGAAATCATTAACAATGCATTAGATGCAAGTCCCCTAGGTTCTGTCTTAACGCTCCGAATTAACATTACGGATAATCACATCCACATCATTGTTCGCGATCAAGGAGCAGGAATTCCAGAAGATCTGCAGTCCCGAATCATCCTACCGTTTATTACAAGTAAACAGGACGCCATTGGATTTGGGCTCAGTTTTAGTCAAGTTATGATCGAAAAAATGGGAGGCTCTTTGAAAATCGATAGCTCTGATCTAGGCACAAACGTTATTGTTCAATTACCCGCATTTAAGGGAACAGTTTAAATGTGTCGGTAACATTGCGGCAAACAAACGCTCAACAATTTTTTCAGGGGCTCTTGCCGGGAGTCGCGACCCAAAAAAGCATATTTCAATTCAACAATGCAGGGTAGCAAAGAATAATATTTCCCGAAGAGTACAAAATAAAGCTTGAAAAAATGATGACAATGGAGGGAATTACATGCCGCTCATTCCTTGGGATTCGTTTCGCAATATCGATCTATGGAGAAGGGATTTGGAAAAAATTTTTAACGAAGGTCTTCCGGAAATCGGCGCGCGTCTAGGATTTGCAATCCCTCGTATTGATGTATTTGAGAATGAACATGAAGTGATTGCTTCTTGTGAAATCCCTGGTTTGGATAAAAAAGAAGACCTTCATATCGATGTGGATGAAAACATGCTTACAATTAGTGGGACCATAAAGCAAGCGAATGAAGTGAAACAGGAACAAATACACCGCAAAGAACGGTTTGTCGGACGATTCCAACGGTCGGTGTCTTTGCCATCACGCGTTCAAACGGAAGGAACGACAGCAACGTATCGCAGCGGTGTCCTTGAAGTTCGAATGCCGAAATTAAAAGCCGATACCCAACGGCAAATTGATGTGCAGTTTCATTAAAATGAAGTGTGAGATCACAATATAGACGTTACATGAAAAATGGGCGCTTGCACAAAATAACCTTTGGGGGACGAAGTCCTGCCATATTGAAGGAGGTCAATGATCGTGTATCAACAAAACCTTTCACAGCAAGCAAGCCAATGCGCGCAGATTATTCAACAGTTGATCCAGCAAACGCAGCAATCGAGCAACATGTATCAGCAAATGTTGCAACAGGAGCAGCAAAACGCCGCCCAACTGGATCAGCTGGCCCAGAAAGAACGTCAAGCGGTTCAAACCATTCAATTTGTTCTGCAAGGACATCAAACTGCCATACAGCAGATGCAGCAGGCGATGCAAATTTGTTCTCAGCTTCAACAAACAGCGCAACAACAACCCGGCTTGCAGAGTGCGGGCTGGCCAACGGCTCAGAGCTGGCAGAATCAGAATTTGCAGCCACGGCAATATCAATAAAACAGCAAGTGAAAACGATCGTATTCTTTAAAAAGAAGGCGGTCGTTTTTTCACTTGACGATGCGTATACCCCAAAACCATCCAAGCCAAGGCGCGCTGGTTTGCCCGGGATGCTGAAGGCGCTGGGCGAGGCAGAGGTGCAAGTCACGTTCGGCATGCTGCCTCTTGCGCGGCATTTGCGACTATTTGCAAAGAAAACAGGGTAAGCTTTTAGCGGCGGACATTTGTCCATCGCTTTTCTGGTTGCAAAAAGGAATTTCACTCCCGTACCACGAACCCCGATTTTGTGGAACACGTGAACCGATACGTGAGGGATGTTGAGCAAGGAAGACCCGTTTAGCGGATTTTTCGAAGAATTTAGCGATATGGTTCAGCGAATTTTTCCAAATGTCCAGAGTAAATTGAATGAGGATCCTGCCTTCATAGGCGGGGGATTTTTTTCGCCTATCTGATTAGGGATTTTGGTGCTAGGAAAAAGCAGATTGTACACTTCGTCCTTCATCTCACGGCTAATTCGTATTTTTTGCGACGTGTTCAAAGCCTTCTTTGGCCAGGGCGTGGTATGATTGATAACCGGCTTGCCCGCCGGGACGGCGCGCAGTCCACTTTTCTCTGTCGGCCGCTCATACCGACGACGAACTAACCGATGCCGCCACCCGCATATGCGAAGGATACCATTAGAGTCGCTGTATCACTTCTCGTACAGGCTACCAAGGCGCTGGCGCCGACAGCTTTTATCGCATTAAAGTATCGCTGAAGGAGAGGATGAAAAACAGGAAACCGTCTACGGAAAGTTAGCGTATAGTATGAAAAATAACAGGACAACGAGGGCTTAGTACAAAAATTACATATACATCTTTCGTCTGGGAACGTTTAAATTTCTGCCTGTTTAGTTCTGGAGAGACAAATAGACTACCATAACTAACAATCGTGGTAGCCTATTTGCTCTAAATGCAAGGAGGGGACTGTACCCCACCATTAGTATATACACCGAGGAGGTTGTATAAGTACGTACAATTATCGAGGCGGAACGTGGCCCGATTCGATTAAACATTTGATTTTTAGATGTATTTGTAGTAATTTAAGAAAAGTGAATTCACGATTTACACAGCGACGTGTGTGTAATCAATAAAAACTCAATTAGAACAAGGGGTATCGGGGAATTACACAGTGTACGTTCTTCAATACTTCCATTCTAATAAGGAAAGGATGAGGTGTACATGAGCGAGCAGCAACAAGAACGCAAGCCGGCAGCGAGCCAGCGCGAAGAGAGAAGACCGTATAACCGTCGCGGCCGCAACAAGCGTCGCAAAGTCTGCTACTTCACGGTGAACAAGATCACCTACATCGACTACAAAGATGTAGATACGCTCAAGAAGTTCATCAGTGAACGCGGCAAGATCTTGCCTCGTCGTGTAACGGGAACAAGCGCGAAGTATCAACGCATGTTGACTACAGCGATCAAACGTGCACGCCAGCTTGCGCTTTTGCCATATACAACTGAGTAATCTAACATTAAGGAGAACTGCCCTTGATATGGACTGCACTTTCATTTGTTAGCCGGTATCTAACAGTTGAAGGTGCGCACAGCGAAGGGGCAGTTCTTTTTGTATCCGGCAGTTGAATGGTGACGGGGATTTTTAAGTGCGAGATCAAAATATGATATAATCATGAACGACAAGTCAGATCTTATATGCTCAGAGGTGAAGCTATGCAGGAGTGGGCTCGACATCCTATATTCTGGTCCATCATGATCATCTTGTTAGGACTTACCGTCTTGACGCCGTTACAATTAATCACCGTTCATATCGCGATGGTACCGATCGTGATGATCGCCGCTTTAGCGCCGAAACTTCCTATGGCGGCCGTATATATCGCTGCTCCTGCTATGCTCTTAATGCTTCTGTCGGGACCGGCTTGGCCGATCACCGCGATCGTTATGGCCGTCATGTTCGTACCCGGCGCAGCAATGGGTTATATGTACAGGCGAGGTGCGAATGCGGTTGCATCGATCACCGCCGGCGTCGTCGGGATGATCGCCGTATTGCTGGCGATCCTTGTATCTCTGACTTTGGCAGGCATCAATATCCAAGCAGAGATTCGCAATATGATCATGGAACAGTTCCAACTGTTTACCCAGATCACGGGCAATCCGCTGTTCTCGGAGGAGGCGCTTGATGCTGCCATTTCAGTTGCAGTGAGACTGCTGCCGCTGTATATTATGGTCATCGCTTTCTATTATGCGGTGATCACGCATGTGATCGCCCGCAGGCTGCTCAATAAGCTGGGAGTTCCGGCGAAGGCGATGCCCCCAGTGCGCGAATGGCGTTTGCCTAAGTCGCTGGTATGGTATTATCTCGCTGTTTTAATCCTGGAACTGTTTACACCCGTGGAAAGCGGTTTTTATACCCTGCTTCTCAACGTCTATCCAATTTTATTGATTACATTTATGGTACAAGGGCTGGCCTTCTATTTTGCTTGGGCATATTACAAGGGGAGAAGCCGTGCGCTGCCGATTGCGGCGATCGTGTTATGCTTGTTGTTTCCGCCGGCGATGCAAATCACTAGCTTGGTGGGACTCATCGATACGGCATTTCCCATTCGCAAATTTGCCAATCGCTGATTTCATGCTGACTGGTCTTAGGTAACTACAAGTTTGGGAGCGATTCGACCCATGCACAAATTTCTTATTACTAGATGGCATGGCCTCCATATGTGGCTCAGTCTGATCGTCTTGATCGTCCTGGATATCGCGCTCATGCACTATGAGTGGATCCTCGGGATCATCGGATTCATACTGACCGGGGTCATCGTCTACTACACGATAAGAGCGGAAAAGGCGTTCCGTGAAGATCTCCGTGAATATATCATGACTTTATCCCATCGCGTGAAGCATGCGGGGAACGCTGTGATTCATGAGCTGCCGATCGGGATCATCCTGTACAGCGAAGATCAGATGATCGACTGGCACAATCCCTATGTGGCGAAGCTGTTCGGCAATGAGTCCATCATAGGGGATTCGCTTGCGGATCGGTTCCCAGATGTTACGAACAGGAAAGACCAGGACGGTACCGTGCGGATCACGATAGGCGATCGGATCTATGAGGTGCTCATACGCGCAGAGGAAAGACTGCTGTATATTCAGGATATGACCGATTATGCGGAACTGTCCGAGAGATACGAAGCAGAGAAAATCGCCATCGGTATCGTCGCTCTGGATAATCTGGATGAGGTTACCCAGGGGATGGAAGATCAAGCGAAGGCGGTATTGGTGGCGGAAGTGACGAGCGAGATCAATGAGTGGGCGCACAATCATCAGATCTACTTGCGGCGCATGGCCACGGATAAATTCTTGATCGTGTTGAATCAGAAGACCCTGAAACAGCTGGAGCAGAACCGCTTCGAGATCATCGATGACGTGCGCGATCTGACCGCTGAGCATAAACTTCCGCTTACTCTGAGCATCGGAATCGCATCGGAATTTGACAGTTTGACAGAATTGGGACAGATGGCGCAGTCTAGTCTCGATATCGCCCTTGGGCGGGGCGGTGATCAGGTAGCTGTGCGGGCAGGACAGCGGTTGTCCTTCTACGGCGGCAGATCCAATGCCGTGGAGAAGCGCACGCGCGTAAGAGCCCGCGTGATTTCCCATGCGCTGCGGGATCTGATCCGGGAAAGTGATCACGTGCTCATCGCCGGTCATCGAACGCCCGATATGGATGCCATCGGTGCAGCCATTGGAGTTCTCAAAGCCGTTCGCATAAGCGGCAAACAAGGCTATATCCTGTTGGAAGAGATGAATCCGTCGATCAAACAGATCATGGCGGAGTTGGCGGAACACGAGCATATCTATGACAGCTTCATCACTCCTGATCATGCGCTGAACCTCGTTACTGAGGACAGCTTGATCGTGATCGTCGATACGCATAAGGCCTCGATGCTTGCTGAACCGCGTATCTTGAACCATACGAAACGCATCGTCGTCATCGACCACCATCGCCGGGGCGAGGAGTTTATCGATGAAGCGGTGCTGATCTATATCGAACCGTATGCTTCATCGACGAGTGAGCTGGTGACGGAGCTCCTGCAGTATTTCCATGAGCGCATGAAGCTGGACCCCATCGAAGCGGCAGCTTTGATGGCGGGCATCGTGGTCGATACGAAGAACTTCACGCTCAAGGCGGGTTCCCGCACCTTCGAAGCGGCTTCTTTCCTGCGCCGCAATGGTGCTGACCCGGCTATGACGCAGAATCTGCTCAAAGAAAGTTTAGAAGACTATATTCAAAAATCCGAGATCATCAAAAATGCCGAGGTCATCTATGACCATATCGCCATCTCAGCTACGGATCCCGGCTATCGATGCACGCAGCTCGTCATTGCCCGGGCCGCGGATACGCTGCTGAATATGTCGGGGATCTATGCCTCGTTTGTGATCAGCGAGCTGCCGGACGGCCGTATCGGCATCAGTGCGCGCTCCTCGGGCAAGATCAACGTGCAGGTGATCATGGAACGCTTGGGCGGGGGCGGGCATCTGACGAATGCGGCGGCACAGCTGGATGGCACCGTCGACGAAGTTAAGGAGCGGCTTATGCAAGTGCTGGCAGATATCGAAGCAGAGGAGGGGCTTTTCGAATGAAGGTCATATTCTTAAAGGATGTTAAAGGACAAGGCAAGAAGGGCGAAGTGAAAGAAGTCTCTGAGGGATATGCGCGCAATTTTCTCATTCCGCGCGGTCTGGCAACCGTGGCCAATGAGAGCAATCTGAAGCAGCTGGATCAGTTGAACAAAGCTGAGCAGCGCCGCAAGGAGCAGGAGAAGGCCGAGGCGGAGCAGCTGGCCGGCAAGTTAAAGGACGTCACCTTGAAGTTCAAGGTCAAAGCGGGTGAAGGCGGCCGGTTGTTCGGGTCCGTAACCAACAAGCAGATCGCTGATGAACTGGGTAAGCAAGGTTACAAAATCGATCGCCGCAAGATTCTCTTGGATGATCCGATCCGTACTTTGGGTGTGACGAAGGTGGAGATCAGACTGCATCCAGATGTTACGGCCGTGGTGAATGTTCAGGTGTCTGAATAGTGATGAGTGAGTAGCATCTGCAAAGGGGAAGCGTAGGATGAATGGGGAATTATTAGCCGGCCGCGTGCCGCCGCAGAATATCGAAGCGGAACAAGCGGTGCTGGGTGCGATCTTACTCGACGGTGAAGCGCTGACCGTGGCGCAGGAACGAATCCGAGCAGAGGATTTCTATCGGACGGCCCACCAGCGGATCTTCGAAGCGATGGAAGAGTTGACGGAAGAGAACGAACCCGTCGATCTCGTCACGCTGACCGCGCGGCTGCAGGATAAACAGCTGTTGGAGGAGGTCGGCGGGGTCAGCTACTTGAGCGAGCTTGCCAATGCGGTGCCGACTGCGGCGAACGTGGATTACTATGCCGCGATCATCGAGGAGAAAGCGATGCTCCGCAGACTGATTCGCGAAGCCACGGAGATCATCACGCACGGCTACTCGGGAACCGAGGATGTTACAGAACTGCTGAGTGAGGCGGAACGCCGCATCCTCGACATCTCGAATCGCAAGCATACCGGGTTTATCCCGATTAAGGATGCGCTGATGGAAGTGTTTGAACGCATCGAATATCTCCATTCGAATCACGGCGGTACGACCGGCGTGCCTTCGGGTTTCATCGATCTCGATAAGATGACCTCCGGCTTCCAGAAGAGCGACCTCATCATCGTCGCTGCCCGTCCGTCCGTTGGGAAGACGGCCTTCGCTTTGAATATCGCGCAGAATGTCGGCGTTCGCGCGAAGGAGACGGTCGCGATCTTCAGCCTCGAGATGTCGGCAGCGCAGCTGGTGCAGCGGATGATCTGCGCTGAAGCGAATGTCGATGCGGGGCGCATGCGCACCGGTTACTTGGAGCCTGAGGACTGGGAGAAAGTGACGATGGCGATCAGTGCCATGGCGGAAGCGCCGATCTTCATCGATGATTCGGCGACGCTGACGGTGGCGGATATTCGCGCAAAGTGCCGGAGGTTGAAGAAGGAACACGGCTTGGGTCTCGTCGTCATCGATTACCTGCAGTTGATTCAAGGCCGCGGCAGAGGAGCCGAGAACCGGCAGCAGGAAGTTTCCGAGATCTCGCGGACGCTGAAGCAGATCGCTCGTGAGCTGGAGGTGCCGGTGATCGCTCTCTCGCAGCTGAGCCGGAGCGTTGAGCAGCGGCAGGACAAGCGTCCGATGATGTCCGACCTAAGGGAATCCGGTTCGATCGAGCAGGATGCGGATATCGTGGCGTTCCTCTATCGCGATGACTATTACAATCAAGATTCAGATCGACAGAATATCATCGAGATCATCATCGCCAAGCAGCGTAATGGTCCGGTAGGCACTGTTGAACTTGCTTTCCTAAAGAACTTCAATAAGTTCGTCAATCTCGATCGTTCCCACCAAGATGCCGCAGCTGCGGGGATGTAAGTCGAGGGCATGCGGATGACGGGATGACGGTCAGACTACTGTGATCATGAATCGCTGCAGCAGAAGCGAACTGCACCCCATGGGTTAGATCGGCAGAACCCATGGGGTGCAGTTCTTTGATTTGATAAAAATAGTCCGTAAGGGGTTATGAATATCCCAACCTGGAAATAATGAGTAATGCTGCTTAGCTTATCAATAATCGATGTGATTCAACAAGGTGGGGTATCATTGGTACGAAAATGGAGCCGCTGGTTGGTTCGCAATCTGATCACCGCAGTGTTTGTGAGCTTTCTTACGGTGATTGTAACGATGAATATGATCGAGATCTATATGAATCGTCTGCTGGATCGGGCCGCTGTTCTTGAAGAGAAGCGCGTGGAGCTGGATGAATTGTTAGCCCATCTCAGCGGCATCTCAGCGGCCAAACATAGGCAAGGGGATCTGACGCTGTGGGAGCGTATTACACAGGATGATGGAGAGACGGCTGCAGAGCTAAACGATGTTTCGGTAGAGGATGGCAGAGAGGGTGCGGATGCGAATTCCGGAGATGAGGTTTCGAGCACGGGGGATCCCGGGGAGTTCGAAGAGCAGGATCTTGCGGATGCGATTCCGGTATTCGGCTATCTGGATCTCTATGAGGACGCGGCAGGCGATGAACTGGTCATGTCCGCGGAAGAATTCGTGATGAAACAAGAGAACATGTCAGAGGAGGACAAGCTGGCGGTCTTCTCGATCCTGTTCAGCAAGGTTCCGCAGCATGAATTCCAGCAAATGTCTTATTATCTGGAAGATGGGCTGACTGCAGGTGAAATAAAGGAGATTTATAAGATATTTGACAGGTATTTGTCAGAGGAAGAGATACGAGAATTGGCCAACATCCTCCAAAAATATGAATAATTCATGATTGTTTCTCCAATGTAAGCGTTTAACCGTTGAAACTTTTCTATAAGCTGTGGTAAAGTATAATGCAGATGAAATTCGGGCTTCGTCCGACGAGGAGAAAGGTTTCAATTTAAACTGTTTGCGGGGAGACGGGCATGAATAATCTATGGGGAAAGATCCGGAACCACGCTTTGACCGCCAAGCTTAACTCCGCGGTAACCAGCGTTGTATCTGGACTCAATCGGCATAAGATGCCAATCATTAAAGGTGTCGCCGCAGCTGCCTTGATCGGCGGGCTGACGGTGGCAGGACATGAATATGTGAAGGCGAATACGAACGAGATCTATCATGTCTATTTTGCAGATGAACATATCGGAACGGTAAGTGATCCAGAAGTTGTAGAGGAATATGTCATAGAGAAGACGCGGGAGATCGTCGCTGCGAATCCTCACGCACATATGGTTGTGAACTCCGACGAGATCTCTTTCCAGAAGGAGAAGAAGTACAAAGGCGAGACCGATGATGAAGCAGCTCTAACGCAGCTGGCAGGGAAACTCACGGCCACGGCGATTGGCGTAGAACTCATCATCGACGGCAAAGTCTATGCAATAGTCAAGGATCAGGAGACGGTGGACCAGATCCTTGCTCAAGTGGCGAACAAGTACATACCGGAAACCGAGCAGCAACGCTCCGGTGACGTGCAGATCTTATCCGTACATAACGAAGAAGAAGAACAAGCTGAGTTAATGTCGATCGATTTCGTCGAAGAAGTGGCTACGAAGACGGTAGAGACGGATCCAGAAGCGATCGAATCCATAGAATCTGTGCTTGAGAGAATCGAGACCGGCGGTGTGAAGCCGACGAAGTATATCGTCAAAGAAGGTGACACGATCCTCGGCATAGCACGCAAGTTCGGTCTTACGGCACAGCAGATCTACGATCGCAATCCGTGGATCGTGGATGATTTCTTGCAAATCGGCGACGAGCTGGATCTGACGGTGCTGCAGCCGGATCTTACGGTGCGCACCGAGGAACAAGTGGTAGAAGAGGTACCGATCCGCTACGAGACGGAATATATCGAAGACCCGAATCTGCGCAAGGGCAGAACGGTAGTCGTTACGCCCGGCGTGGACGGTTTGAAGAAGGTCACTTATCTCGTCACGAAGATTAACGGCGAGATGATCAAGGAAGAACTGATGCATGAGGAAGTGCTGCAAGAACCGGTGAAGGCCGTGGTCAAACGCGGTACGCTTGTGGTCAAGGGCGTGGGCACCGGAAACTTCTCGTGGCCGGTATCGAATGCGAAGATTACGAGTAAGTATGGTCCGCGTTGGGGCAGAACTCACCGCGGCATCGACATCGTGTCGAAGAATCGCGATATCAAGGCTGCGGACAGCGGCAAGGTGATCTTCGCGGGCACGGAGAGCAGCTATGGCAAAGTCGTGAAGATCGATCATGGCAACGGTTATGTCACGGTGTATGCACACCTCAGCTCGATCAATGTGAAGAAGGGCGAGGCCGTGCAGAAGGGGGACAAGATCGGTGTGATGGGCAACACCGGTAACTCCACAGGGGTCCACCTGCATTTTGAGATCATCAAGAATGGCAAGCATCAGAATCCGTTAAGCTATCTGAACTAACGATTGGAATTCAACAGAACTTGGTAGAAGGAATTTTCTCAGAAGGGATTTATCTATAGATTACTTATAGAGTTAGTTGGAAATAGGAGAAGAGACTCATCCTCTTAGGGCATCGAGTTAGGTGCCGGGAGGAGGGTCTCTTTTTTGATATGTAATTTCACCCGCAGGCAGAATGACCAGGTGTTTTATGATAATATGAAAGAAATGAAACTTCTTGGAGCATGGTCGATTAATTATTAGATATAAAGATTAGGGCAGGTGTTATAAGGGTGGTCTCTCTGGGGCGTATATTAGTGGTCGATGACGAGAAGCCAATCGCAGATATACTGAAATTTAACCTTGAGAAAGAAGGCTATGAAGTAATCTGTGCCTTCGACGGCGATACGGCGGTTCAGCTGGCTTACTCGGAAGAGCCGGATCTGATCCTGCTGGACTTGATGTTGCCCGTTAAGGACGGGATGGATGTATGCCGAGAAGTACGTATGCAGTCCAATATTCCGATCATCATGTTGACAGCTAAGGATACGGAACTGGATAAGGTGCTGGGGCTCGAACTCGGAGCGGATGATTATGTGACGAAACCGTTCAGTACGAGGGAGCTGTTGGCCCGGGTGAAGGCCCATCTCAGACGTCTGAACAAGGTGCGGGAATCTGCGGCGGCTGTTGAGCCCAAGAGCAACCAGCTGAGGGTACATGAATTGACCGTAGATGTGGACACCTATATCGTTTACAAGAACGGTACAGAGTTGGATCTTACGCATCGGGAATTCGAGCTCTTGGTCTACCTTGTTCGCAACAAAGGGCGTGTCATGACGCGGGAGCATCTGCTGCAAGCCGTATGGGGGTATGAATATTTCGGCGATGTGCGGACCGTCGATGTGACGATCCGGCGCTTGCGTGAGAAAATCGAAGATGATCCGGGCAAGCCGGAATATATCATCACGCGCCGCGGTTTGGGTTATATGCTGCGGAATCCGAAAGCCGGTGGCTGATGATGCGCAGGACGAGTTTTTTTCATACCATTCAATTTAAAGTCATCATCATCTTCGTGCTGTTGATCCTGTTCGCGATGCAGCTGATCGGAGTCTATTTCTTGCGCACACTGGAAAATTCTTTCATAAACAATTTCTCTGAATCCCTGCGCAACCAGGCTGCGATCCTTGCGAACTATGTACAGCCCTATCTGGCTCCCGGCAACGAGGGACAGAACGAACAGCAGATCTATCAGGAACTGGACGCGATTATTAACAATTTGAACACGATCAGCGGTGCGGAGATTCAGGTGATCGATTCCACAGGGGTTGTGGTCAGCGCTTCCTCCCAGCTGCCGCGCTCGATTATCGGGCAGCGCAATTCGCAGACGGAAGTGACGAGGGCGCTGCAAGGCATCCGCATGAATGAGAAGGAGATCATCGACTCGAACGGGATCAGGAAGAAGACGATCGCCATACGCGTCGGTGAAGGCGGACAGGTCTATGGGGCTGTCTACATGGTGGCATCGATGGAGGAACAGTTTGAGACGATTAATAATATCATCGGTTTCTTCATGTACGGGACGTTCTTCGCCTTGGGAATGACGGTGCTGCTCAGCATCATCCTGTCCAACACGATCACCAAGCCGATCAAGGAGATCACGAAGCAGGCGACGGAGATGGCCGAGGGGAACTTCAGCCGCAGCGTTGCTGTGAAGAGCAGCGATGAGATCGGTCAACTGGGCGAAGCTTTTAACTATATGAGCAAGCGCCTGCGAGAAGCGCTGGCCTCGAATGAAGAGGAGAAGAAGCGCCTGGCTTCGATCCTCTCCAATATGAGCGATGGTGTGATCGCTACGGATGATGCGGGCCGCGTGATCGTAATGAATCGGCGGGCGGAACAGATCCTCGATCTGACGGCGGATGAAGCGATGGGCAAGCCGATCAGTGAAGTGCTGGGGGTCACACTGGAAGAAACATTGGAATACACCTTGGGGCAGGATGTCAGCGTCTTACTGCACAGGGAGAAACGCGATGAAGAGATCGTAAATGTGCGCGTGAACTTCACAGCGATCCGCCGGGATGAAGAGGTTACGGGGATCATCGCTGTGCTGCACGATGTCACCGAGGAGGAGAAGATGGAGAACTCCCGCCGCGAATTCGTCGCGAATGTATCCCATGAACTTCGCACGCCGCTTACCACGATTAAGAGTTATCTGGAAGCTCTGGAGGACGGGGCGCTGGAAGATCCGGAACTTGCGAGACGGTTCATCGGTGTGACGCGCACCGAGTCCGAGCGGATGATCCGGTTAGTGAATGACCTCTTGCATCTGTCGAGATTTGATTCCCATCAGGCGACGATGTTCAAAGAACCTGTCGAGATCCAAGAGATGTTGGAGGAGGTCATCGATCGCTTCTCCTTCCAACTGCAGCAGCGGGATATTCGAATCAACCTGAATATCGAACCGGGTATGCCATTAGTATCCTGCGATCCGGATCAGATCGATCAGGTGTTGGACAACTTGATCTCCAATGCGATCAAGTTCTCCTATGAAGGAGGTCTGATCGAGGTGACCGCTCGTCAATTGGATCAAGAGTTTGTCCAAATATCGGTGAAAGACTCGGGAATTGGGATCCCGCAGCGGCATCTGGAGCGGATCTTCGAGCGTTTCTACCGGGTGGACAAAGCCCGTTCACGCAACATGGGCGGAACGGGACTTGGATTGTCTATTGCCCGGGAAATAGTCAAAGCCCATGGCGGAACGATCCATCTGGATTCAGAGATGAATAAGGGAACAACAGTGGTCTTCACCCTGCCTCTGCATCGAGAGGAGGGAGCAGCGGTATGAAGGAACGGTTTAAGTCATGTCTGCTCTTCGTGCTGGTCGTCACAAGTTTGATCCAAACCTATCTGCTCGCTTACAGCAAGCCGTATTATGAACTTGTGGATGAAGCGGAATATATTCAGCCGGAATTGATCGGGACGCGCGTCGAAGCAGCGGATCTGATCTATCCGAATGATATCGTGCTCCACCTCGGAGAGGGAGAACATGTCGTCTTGTATCCGCAGAATGTGTTCTATGAGGAAATTTTCAATAAAGTCCGCATGAGGAGCGTGGGCGGATTCCGGCAGATCGAGCGGCGATCCGTTGACTGGGCGTCCCTTAGGGATCAGCATCACGGAGTGGAGATTCGCTTCCATGGGCAGATCCCGGCGCCGATCCTGGAGAACATCATGCAGATCGACGGGGTGTTCCCAAACAGTGAGGAATCCTTCGACAAGATCTGGATCGCAACGAATGAGACTGGGGAAGAGGTGCGCACCTTCTTCTTCAATACCAGAGACGGTGTGATCTATGAAGTGACAAGAGCGGACCTGACGAGCAAGGACGTGGAGCAATTCGTCGGCTTCGGCGAACAGTATCAGCCGAAGTACACGGCTCTGCCCGTTGGCAGCAGCGGCCGGGCGCTGTATGTGCCGCTCAGCGATCTTGAGATGGTGCGGTTTAAAATGCAGATTGACACCTTTACTCCGGAACAGCTGCAGAACAACCTGTTCGTCAATCCGGGAATCACGAGAAAGCTGATGGAGCGGGACGGCACGGAGATCTACACCGACGGCAAACGGGGGCTGCAGATCGACCATGATCGGAGATGGATGAGTTATTCCGATCCGATCGCCCCGATCAATATGGCGACGGATCTGCCGAATCATCTGCTCTCCGCCGTGCAGTTTGTGAATCAACACGGCGGATGGAACGGCACCTTCCGCATCGAGACCTATGCGGGGGCGACGGATCAGGAATATATCTTCCGCCAATATTACGGTCAATATCCGATCATCGGTCTCTATCCGCAGTCCTTCGGTGTGATCCGTGTTGTGATGAACGGCGGGATCGCCAATCTCTATGAGCGCAGCCTGGTTTCGATCGTGCATTCAGGAGCGGAGCGGGAAGAAGCCCATCTTCCGGGAGGCGATCTGCTGCTGGAGTTGTTGCGCAATCATTCGAACATGATCCTGATGGACAGGATCTATCCTGCTTACCAACCCGTTGTCCACGATGATCATATCGTGTTGACGCCGGTTTGGATCGCCGAATTCGTCAATGGGACGAAAGAGATTCTATTCTAAGACATGCGCAGTAAGGTATAGGCGAAGGCGCAGAACTGCAAGCGCCGCTGCAGCGTTGTGTTCATCAATGGGCGTTGTATTCTTTGCGATAAAGCGAGGGTTGATCTATGGAGTGGGGACGGGCGAAGTCGATCCTAATCTTAGCGTTTCTCATGTTGAATCTGGTACTTGGATACCAATTATGGGACAGCAAGCTAAAGTTTTCTAATGAAAGAAACGAAATCGAATTGATCGCCGATGAAGTGCTGTCGATCGCCGCCGGCAAGAATATCACAGTAGACGCTAGAGTGCCTCGTGAGACGCCGCGGATGAACGAGATTACGGTCACCTTCGGGGAAGAAGGGATCATCGGAAGGCAAGGCCTGTTCGATCCGCCCGTTCCTTATCATGCGCTGATGACAGAGGGTGAGCTGTGGGATCAGATCCGCGTTCATATCCCGAATCTGGATCATTATCAGATCGATCCCCATACCAGCGGTTCAGGCAGCATCATCTTGCATCAGTTGACCGGCGGCTATCCGATGTTCGATGTGAGGCTGGAACTGCAGTATGAGAACCAACAGATCGTGTCTTATAAACAGCATGTCGTGAATATATTAGAAGGCGAAGAGGCGACGGAGCAGAAAGTGCTCTCTGCTTATCTTGCGATCGGCCGTCTGGTAGAGAACTATCTGGAACCAGGCACCGTGATCACCGATGTTCGGCTCGGTTATCACGGACAGATCTTTAACTCAGAGACGCAGGTATTGGCGCCGATGTGGCGTATTATGACTAGTGATGATGAGATGTACTACGTACACGCAATAAACGGTTCAGTAGAGACACCAAGTAAGGGGATAGAGTAGATGGGGTTAAGATTCTCAGTGCTGGCCAGCGGTTCAACGGGCAATGCATTATTGATAGAAAATCGCGAGGTCAGGCTGTTAGTCGATGCAGGATTAAGCGCGAAGAAAATCGATCAATTGCTCGCTTCCCGCGAGCGGGACGGATCGCGAATCGACGGCATCTTGGTCACGCATGAACATTCGGATCATATCAAAGGAATCAGTGTATTCGCCAGGAAATATCAGATCCCGGTCTATGCGAATGAGAGGACATGGCAGGAGCTGGAGCGCCTCCTGCCCAAAAGCGAGTTCATCGAACGACGCGTCTTCCGCACAGGGGAGCGCTTGGACTTCGGCTCGATGACCGTTGAATCCTTCGAGACCTCCCATGATGCGGCGGAGCCCGTCGGCTACCGCTTCCACTCCGGGGATCAGATCTTAAGCCTGGCTACCGATACCGGTTATGTCAGCGATAAGATGAAGGCTTTGCTGGCGGATTCCGATGTGCTCATCTTAGAGGCCAACCACGATGTGGAGATGCTCCGCGCCGGCAGCTATCCATGGAATGTGAAGCGGCGGATCCTCAGCGATAATGGCCATCTGTCCAATGATGCTGCGGCGGAAGCGCTGTGCGATATGCTAACCGGCCGCATCCGCCGCGTCTATATGGCGCATCTAAGCCGCCATCATAATCTGTTGGATCTAGCGAGATTGACGATGAGCAATATCCTGCAGGAACGAGGTTTCCAGATAGGCGCTGCGGGTTCCATGAATGCGAAAGGCGTGGTTCTGATGGATACGTATCATGACCGTCCTACCGAGTGGGACGATCTGCTTCTCGCTTAGGCGGCTTGATTGGGTTGCCGGGCATGGCCAATTGATCCAGCTGTTTGATCTTGCGATCGAGATCATCGGTGGTGAGCAGGTTCTTCTCGACTAAGAGTTCGACAATCGCGCTTAAGAGCAATGTATTGCGATAATGTTGATCCTTGAGATCCGCAAGTTTGCCGATGATGTCCACTTCTTGGAAAACCCGGTGGATGTGATTCATAAGATTAGGACTCCTTTCAATTGATAGATTGCTGCCTCGTTTAAGAGAATCTGTATTACTAGTCTAAGCAGCAACCCGGCAAAACATTCCTGATTCTATGAAAATATTTGTTAGGAAGGGGGAACAAGCATGGGTTTGTTCCAGGATGATTTCTATTCTACGAAGCCTTCCAGAGCGGCTGTAAACCGCCGCAGGCGCATGCGGATCGAGCCGCTGCGGTTGCCAGTCCTGCTCTTCATCATCGGTCTGGCCCTGATCCTTGCGCAGTTGACCTTGGGATCAGCAGCGGAGGATCAACCGGTAAGCGGTGAAGTGCATCTGGAGCTGCCAAGTGATGTCGACAGCAGCGCCGCGTACGATCAGAATGGGGATGAAGATCCAGAACCAAGCACAGGAGAGCGCGCGGTGCACGCATCGCAGGAAGAAGATAAGGACGTACACGGGCACCCGAACCATGGGGACAGCAGCTCGGCCGATGATTCGGTTGAGGGAATCGATGAGATCAGCTATCGGAGTGACATCGCGCGGGCGACGGCTCAGGTCTACGATGCCGTTGTCAGCATTGTCATGAAGAGCGAAGAGGAGACCGTGGATTGGGATAAAATCTACGCGATTGGCTCAGGCATTGTCTTCCGTATAGAAGGGGATACTGCCTATATCGTGACCAATCACCATGTAGCCGCTGCGGCGGAGGATCTGGAGATCGTCTTGGCCGATGGGCGGAAGAAGGCTGCGGAGCTGATCGGCAGCGATGCGATCTCTGATCTGGCCGTCTTATCGACGGACGCGGAGGGCATCACGAAGACGGCGGTATTCGGAACTTCTTCGAATCTCCAGATCGGTGAGCCGGCGATTGCCATCGGCAACCCGCTTGGGCTGGGGCATGCGCATACGATCACATCAGGCATCATCAGTTCGACCCAGCGCTCGATTCCGGTATCCCTAAGCGGCAGCGGGGTGCTGGACTGGGAGATGGAAGTGCTGCAGACCGATGCGGCGATCAACAGCGGCAACAGCGGCGGTGCTTTGATCAATATCAACGGCGAAGTGATCGGCATCAATACGATGAAGATCGCTTGGTTCGGGGTAGAAGGCCTGGGCTTCGCGATACCGATTGATCTGGCGGCGCCGATCATCGAGGAGCTGGTCGAGAAGGGACGTGTGAGCCGGCCGTATATCGGGATCGGAGCGGTTAATCTCCGCGATTATACGGGAGAAGATCCGCTCGATCTGCCGGAGCAAGTGAAGGCAGGCGCGGTAATCTTGAGCGTCGATGGCCCGGCGAAGAAGGCGGGTCTGCGCAAGCATGATGTGATCGTACGTCTCGATGATACCGCTGTGAATGATATGATCGATGTGCGCAAGTATCTCTATAATCATAAGGGGATCGGCGAACCGATCAAAGTGACGCTCTATCGGAACGGCCGGGAACGGACGTATGAATTTGAATTAGGCGAGATGCCGGAATAACAGGGGGTTGCGATGGAAGAGCTCGTTAGGAAAGGAGATCGAGCTCTTCTCTGTCATTGGGATCATTCTGGACAGCCTATCATTCTGGGCAGCCTATATGGAAACCGCATGGATATAGATCAGATGAACGAAACAATCGGTAATAATGGAGATTAGAGGTATGAATATACAGATCATTGCAGTCGGTCGATTAAAGGAGAAGTACTTGGTCGACGGGATAAAAGAATACATGAAGCGGCTTGGTCCCTATGCCAAAGTAACGGTGCATGAAGTCGCCGATGAGAAAGTACCGGAGACGCTGAGCGCCGTACAGGAGGAGCAGGCCAAGGAGCGGGAAGGGGAGCGCATCCTGGCTCTGATCAAACCGGATACGCATGTGATCGCTCTGGCGATTGACGGGAAACTCTGGTCCTCTGAAGAGTTAGCAGAGCAAATCGAAAGCTTGGCCACCTACGGACGCAGCCAAGTCGCTTTCGTCATCGGCGGCAGCCTCGGTTTATCACAGGCAGTGTTGCAGCGCGCTGATCAGAAGCTCAGTTTCGGCCGTCTAACTTACCCTCATCAGCTGATGCGATTGATCCTTGCAGAGCAGATCTACCGGGCATTTAAGATTATCCGGGGAGAACCGTATCATAAATAGGTGATGGGTATGCTTAAAATAAATAGCCCGCAGAAGAATAGAGGGCTTGTCATGGATATGTAATAACGGATCCTGGGGATCCGTTGAGGCATGTACACGATAAAGGAAAAGTGAACATATTTCAAATGATATATTAAATTGCAAGAATAAATGCAACAGATCACGATAACCCATAATATGTAAGTTTAGACGACTGATTTCAACTCTTCTTGATAAGCTTCGCTTGGGGAGCGATACCCTAGTATTTTTCTGGGGAGCGTATTGCACCAGTTCTCCACATAGGCAATGAGTGTCTCATCGATGTCGTCAATGGTCTTGCCCTTGGGGATGAATCTACGGATCAATCCATTGTGGCGCTCGTTCGTCCCCCTCTCGCTTGAAGTGTAAGGATGAGCGTAATACACTTGTTGATTAGTATCGTCGAGAGCGTGGCTCAACTCACTGAATTCGGAGCCGTTATCAGCAGTGATCGTCTTAAACACTTTAGAGAATATAGGGCCATACGTTTGCTTAAGTGCCTGGAGAGCTTGCTTCACACATGTTGCTGTCTTCTGGCCGATCTTAAGAATATGCTCATGACGCGTCTTTCGCTCTGTTAAGGTGAGAAGAACAGCTCCCTTTGCTCGAGTACCTAGTACGGTATCGATTTCCCAGTGCCCGAATTCCTCACGCTCATCGATATGGGCTGGACGCTGTTCGATGCTTGTTCCGAGAACCTTCTTGTGCTGACGTACACGTTTTATCTTTGTGTTTCGGGACACCTTCAGAGGGAGGTCGATGTTCTTCACAGGAAGCAATCCTAGATCGATATAACGATACAGTGTTTTCGTGCAAACTGTGGTATTCTCGAACAGCTTCTGAGCCTTCACATAGCCGTATACGGCGTCAGGAGACCAATGATCCTTTTGCATCTTCTCCACAGCGAATTGGATGAATTCAGAGGCCTCTGCGAGCTTGTATTTCGCGCCACAGCGAGAACGATTCTTCTCATAGACGGCTTGTCCAGTGTCAGGGAAATAAACCGGACGTTCGGTTAGATCTGATCGTCTTTGTGTGACGCTGCCACGTTGGAGTTCTCGTGATATCGTTGACTTATGACATCCGATTTCATCAGCAATTTCCTGGAGTGTTTTGCCTTGCTTGTGCAGGGCTTGGATTTTACCACGATCAAATGCTGTAAGGTGTTTAAAGGTTCGTTTCTCTGTGTTATGATTGGAGCGAGCCATTGGTAATTCCCCCTGTTATGGATTGGTTTGCGAGACCTAATCCTTACATCGGAATTACCGTGGCTTTTATTGATATTTACTTGTTGCATTTAATTTTACAATGAACCAATTTATTCCAACCTACTGAACAAAATTATTATTCCTTTAAACCTAGTTTAGCCTAAAAAATTTATTATCCGAACTTAGCTCCAAGACTTTTGCACTTTCTAAAATATTTTGATCAACCTTTCCAACACGTTCCCGCAAAATAGGAATTATATATTGACCTTCGATTTCATTACAAAGCTCAAATATGCTTTTTAATTGATTGATATGTGTATTTTCCAATTTGTCATGAATTACAAACTGTGGTACTTTAATACCTATTTCATGTGCAAATTTCATATATGCCAAGTCAAAAGCAACTATCACTCCTTTTTTCATGCCTGTCCCGACCCTGCCCTTAAACCAATCCAACATGACAGGGAACTTTTTCTTTTTCTTCCAATCTCGATCATAAACAAACCAATATTTCTCACCATACAATTTTTCACAGTATGCCGAGAAATATTCATTAAATTTGGTGACTTTCTTAGTAATATTATCCGGCTCCATTTGTTCACTTATTTTTTTAACTTTTTCTGATAATTCTTTTATTTCGTTATTAACACCTTCCATGATTTTTATAGATTGGTTTATCTCGCCTTTTTCGACGTTCAACTTTTCGATTTTTGTATTTAGGACATTTAATTCTTCCAAGAGACCCTCGTCCAATACTTCTATCGTCAATCTTTTTTTCTCTTCAAGCACTTGATCTCTTTGTGATAGGAGCGTATCAAATTCCTGTGTTTTCGTTTCAAGTTGCGTCTTAATGAAATCAATCCGATTTTGAATCATCGTATTATGAAAATTTACAAGTGCATCAAATGTTTTATCTATGTCATTAACATAAGCCTTAGCTTCACTATAAAGATGTTGTAACTGCCTTAAATCAATATTGCTTTTTTCATTTTCTAACTTACTAATACTTTTGTTAAAATAAGATATTTCGAATTCCAGAAGTTGCAACTTTTCTTCTAGTAAATTTAGTTTTGATGCTAGAGTCCTTCGTTTTTCAAGCTCTTCTTTATATGTGTCAATATAATTTAAATGCTTCCTTTTTTCGATAAGCTCAGCTAATTCCTTCTCAACCAATTGATATTTTTGCTTTAGACTATCAAGAGATGAAATGTTTTCATCTTTCTCAAGCAGTTTTTGCTTATTTTCACACTCTTTCAACCTATTTGAAAGTATATCCTTCTCACTCAACAAATCGTTGCTAAGAATATTAAGTAGAAACAAATAAATCGTATCATATGTATCGGCGGAAGTATTCGGTAAAAATGTAATGATGCTTTCATCTGTCGAATCGTTCAGCCGCACAAATTTTGGGATTAACTGTCGTAATGTTGGGTATGGTTCTTTCAAATCAAAAATAATTTCTTTGAGTTTTTCCCAAAACTCTTCTTGAGGATATTCCTTACCATTAATTATTCTTTTTCCTCTATTATAAAGCTGCCGAATTATTCTTACCTTTTTACTTTCTCTTCGTAAAACTAATTCAGCTTCAATTTTATAATCGTTAAGCAATTTTTTTATATCTGTGTTTTCGCTTCTCGTATCCGGATCATAATAAAGGGATCTAACTGACTTTCCCCCTAAACATAGGTCAATAATTTTTAGCGCAGTAGTTTTACCTACATTATTACCAGTATCTTGAGAACGATTACTTGTATTATCCAAGATTAAACTTAATCCCTTAGCATTAAAGCGAATGTCTCGAATTACTTCTATAGTCGGCACAGTTTTTCTGACAATTAACCTTTCAATTAGCATAATACAATCCTGTCCTCATCAAGTTTTATTAGAGACACCAAAAATAGCCAATCGAGTGCATAGTATAGAAAATCAACATGTAGATTCTTATCGATTTTTGCTCGGATATTTTCGAATAACTGCTCGATAGGCATCATCTTACCGTTTATTTTTAGTTCATCTAAAATAACCGCCCCAATATAGTACAACGAATATTTAGGTTCTCGATCAACATTAATGATCATAATTTCACCTAAGGCTTCTCCAGTATTTTGCATTTTTCAAAAGCATAACAAACTACTCTAATTAAACCATCTTCAATATCTTCAAAATAAATATTTGCTGGTTTTTCATCAATTATTCTTTTTTTTAGATCTTCCTTAACCATGTCAATAATATAATCAGAATACTGTCTAATAATTTCAATCTCATCAATATTGTCATCTATATGTTCGAAAAGCAACTGTTCCTTATATTTGTTGTAAAGGTGTCTAATGTCCTTTAATATCCGACTCTTTGATCCGATAATCTGATTATCAACAATATTGAATGCCTCATCACATATCCGACTATAATGACTGAACTCTAAAATAATTGATTTGTATCTTCTTACATTGTTGTGAGTAATCTTGGTAGGTACATTATATGGCTTTAGATCTTCTGGATTAATCCTATATCGTCTATCCAACTCTTCTTCTGGCAAAATAGTCAGGTTAGCAAGAACTTCAACTATCTTCGAAATTATTGAAGGCATTACTGAATGTTTTTGAGGCATATTTAATATGTATGTATTATTTTCAACAGGACCAACAATGGTTCCAGCCATTATGCCGTTATTGTTACCAATATTATCTATTGAAGTTTCTGGCTTTTTACTTAGCATTATTTTTTATCCCCCCTGTTACAACACCTGCCATTACTCCGCTGTTATTACCATTGTTATTTAGGCTAATATCACCATTAACCTTACTCCCAATAACCTCGCCTGCTTGTATCTTCAAACTTAACCTCTTCACTTCATTTTTTGCTTTGACAGCAACAGTGCAAGAAATAACTGTAGCTATCATCGATACTAGACTTATAATAAACATGATAATATCCATGAAGATCTCCCCCAATCAAAAATAAGACCAAGGATACTTTCTCCAATTTATTACAAAATCCTTCTTCATTCGAAAGAATTTTTATATCGTTTACTTTATTATTTTTAGCTTATTAAGTGCGGAAAAGTATCGAGCGCACAATCTAAACATAAAAATACACGATGTTCTCACACCTTACTTAAGTGAGAACATCGTGCAGTTCCAGTAAATTAGGTAAATGCGGCTTTGAGATTTACTTACGAATGAGCGACACACAGCATTCAACATGTTTCGTCTGTGATTTCAATGTAGACCTTGAGTTTCACCGTCAGTTGGGTTATGATTTTACGATTTATTAAATGGCTCGCTTCACTTGAATGACCTTTCCTTCAGACATGCAGAGTATAAAAGCGATTTCTTCGCTCAAGTCGAATGGTAAGGTTTTAGAGTAACTGGTGGTATGGGGAACCGTATCATAAATAGAGGCAAAAATTGTTGAAGATAAGGTGGAATTTTATTGTCGGAAGCGGGTATTGGCTGTGGATAATCAGATTCATTATCCGCTTCACGACACAACATGTGGATAATTATAAAGGTTTTAGATATGTTGACCTCTGTAAAATCGAATTCAAGTTCAATGTTTTTAATGGTTCTTGATTTTCCTGTCTATTTAATTGTAAGTTTATCGACAGCTCCCACAAAATGGACAGTACTCTAAATTATCTTCCAAAATTATCATCCTTTCTTAATTTATTAAACATTAGACCTTACGGAATTTAATGCTCAGATTAATCGATTAATTATAAATAAAGTAATTATCCCGAATTGACTGACGATTACGCCGGCAACGCGAAAAAACTCTTGCCGGAACCGAGTGATCGTGTACCGGCGATCTACCGGCTCACAGCAATCCGCTTTGAACCGT